>NZ_JBJPHU010000069.1:0-35685 GCF_052939515.1 Phormidesmis sp. 146-33 | reverse complement strand
TATCCTGTGCTTGTATTGTCGTCAGGGCAATTCAAGTTTTCGGATAGGCACTAAATACCAATCAGGCAACGAGCTGGCAACAGAACTTAGCGATCGCCTCGGTTCAATCTAAGTAATTGGGGGCGTGAGCAATCAAGCGTTTCTCAACTCAAAAGCGGCGACATTCTCAAAAATTTCAAAGACTCGATCCAGTTGGGTCAACTCAAACACGATGCGAATTGGAGCAGACACCGAGCAAAGCGTAAATCGTTTACCAAGTTTTTGGGCGAGGCGTAGAGTTGCCACCAACGCCATCAAGCCAGCACTATCTAACGATTCGACGTGACTCATATCGACGAGCAGAGCAGCAGTTTGCTCAGAGGTGACTGCGTTGATGAGTTGATTTTGGAAGTCGGACGCATTGGCGGCGTTCAGGTATCCCTGTGGGCAAATGGTGGCGGTTTGAGGACGGACGAGCACGCTCTGCATAATCTAACCTTTTACTATCAAATCAAAGAACTTGTTTCACTGATGACTCTGACCATAACCGCACATCCCTCGTAACGAATGGAAAGGAGCGATCGTTTCGCACAATCTTTATACGACAAGCGGCCTTGTTTAAAATTTCCGGTAAGCGTCAGGAAGATTACGTATCGTGAATCACATGTTCAAGCAGGTTTCTAGCTAATCATCCTGTGCAGAATGAAAAAATAGATGAAAGCAATCAACCCAAAAACAATTCATGCCAACGACGATCGCAGGTTTGAAGACGATTGATTGTGGTCAGCTCAGAAGATTGATAATTGATATAAGTAGAGCGATAGTCTTCAACCTCTGCCAAAAATTATAGAGGCGCTCTGATGCGTGATTTGACCTCGTTGAGCGGTCATCAAATTTGACCAGTGACTCAAATCACCTGAAAGACCTTATGCGGATCACCTATCTGATACCTCCTTCCACCGATAATTTAGAAGTACGAAATCATTGCGAGTAGCCATGAAAAGTAGTGAAATCATCCGTCGGCTAGTTGAGAAGGCGCTTTACATCAAGTGCTTAACGCCTGACATGGAGAACGAAATCAACTATGAGCTAACCCGGTTGGGGCATATTTCTGACGTAGACTATGAAGCCTTAGAACTTCTGATGTCCGAAATGGATGAGGGTCGAATTCGTTTAGTCCCTAGCGTCTGAGCTAACGTTGGTCACAGTTTTACTGATCGCAAAAAACATCCGGGTGTGCCTGCCAAATTTGACGAATCAATTGGTTAAGTGACTGACGAGCGGCGATCGCTTGCGGGGAACTTGGAGAAATCGCTTCATGTCCCTCCCAGTCTCCTTCTGAGCGATAAAGCTGTGACAACAGTGGGATCACCTCCACATCCAACGCTTGTCGAAACAAAATCGCAGGCAGCAGCAGATCTGCACCTTGACGCAAATCCTGTAGGTTTTTGGGGTCGATCGCCTGAAGCGTTTTCTCTGAATCTGACCCCATAATCAACACAAGAGGACGTGCCCAGCAGAGTTGCCGAACCTCCACAATCTGCACAACTTCTGCATACAAGCGAGTCGTCTCATGCTCTAAGCAAACAATCTGAGATGGCTGAAAGTGACCTCTCCCATCCTTTGAATGAGCGTATTGTGAGGCAAAATTCATAAGGTCTATTTGGAGCGTAACGGTGGTTTAACGATTCTAAAGTTCTATTGAAGTTAAGTGCTACCGTTGAAGTGCGGTGGTTTATCAAGATAATGCCGCTATTGGGTTAGGGATTTCTGACTTGTGTGGTGAATTGTTATGAAGAAGCGTTAAGGTAGGAGACGGGGCTGATTATAAGAGCTTGCTCAAGTCAAAACCACGGTTTGTCTCTGACGAAGGAGTCTATCGTGGGGTTGTCGGTGATGAAAAAGATCATTATGGTTAAAGAATCAGCCCGATTAATGTAGTTGATAGCTTACGGAGAGAAGAGAACTGTGTCTGTTGAAACTATTGAAAAGCGTTCAACGTCCCGTAAACTCGCGCCTCGCTATCGTGTATTGCTCCACAACGATGATCACAATCCAATGGAGCATGTAGTGCAGGTTCTCATGAAAACAGTTCCCAGTCTGACACAACCACAGGCTGTGAATATCATGATGGAAGCGCATAATAGCGGATTGGCGTTGGTGATTACCTGCGCTCAAGAGCATGCTGAGTTTTACAGCGAAACGCTTAAAGCCAACAATTTGAGCAGTACGATCGAGCCTGACGAATAATTCTAAACACTTTGAAGCGCCGTCTCGATCGTATACCTACTTATCCCGCCCCACTTCGGATCGGGATATTTTTGTCAATTTTACTTTGTGCATGGCTGCCTTTGGCTGGCTTAATTCAATGGGGAGTGTCTGATACAAATGCGGCTTCGATCATTACGCTAGTTCTTTTGTACCTGGAATTTATTCTTCTAGTTCGACTTTGGGGGCACTATGTCTATCAACAGCCTCTTCTCAAACGTTATGGACTGAGCAGCACCCGCAAAAATGCACTCAACACTCTAACAGGTTTGGGGTTAGGGTCGATTTGTCTACTGGCAATGTTTGGATTTTTAGGGATTTTGGGCTGGGTAGAGTGGCGATCGTCTCCCGTTCTAGCTCAAATGATTTTGGAAGGCTCCCTCACGGGTCTGGGGGTTGGTTTTGCTGAAGAGCTTTTGTTTCGTGGCTGGCTGTTGGACGAGTTAGAGCGAGACTACCCCCAAACAGCACTTTGGATTAGTGCTGCCGTCTTCGGACTCCTCCACGCGCCTAGAGGAATTGCTCAAGTTCCTGCCCTAATTTTGCTGGGAGCTGCTTTAGTGTGGGCAAAACGCGCCACTCAAGGTCGATTGGGTCTATCGATCGGGCTACATGGCGGGTTGGTCTGGGGCTATTACATCTTGAATGTGGGACAGGTGATCCAATTCTCTAATCAGGTGCCCCAGTGGGTCACAGGTGTCGATCGCAATCCATTGGCTGGGCTGGTGGGGACTTTGGCAATAGGGGCGATCTCACTAGGAATGAGACACTGCGCTATCAGGAATCGACCCATCTAATTTCGTTCCTACTAGACAGGCTCCTGTAAGATTCACGCCTTCCAAATTTGCATTTTCTAACTCAGCACACAAAAGGTTTGCGCCCGCCAAATTTGCGCCTGCTAGATTGGCACCCTGTAAGTCAACTTCCTCCAGGTTCGCTTCGGTCAAGAGTGCTCCTTGCAAATCTGCCTGACTCAAGTTTGCGCCGTGAAGATTTGCGCCACTCAGATTTGCACCTCGCAGATCAGCACCCCGCAGGTCAACCCCCTGAAAGCTCACGCCCATCAAGTTTGCGCCACTTAAGAAAGCACCCGTCAGCGTGGCCCCAGTCAACCGGGCCCGCATCAAGTTTGCCCCACGCAAGTTGCTGCCTCGCAGATCAGCTTCGGTTAGGTCGGCTTGCATGAGGTTTGCCCCCATCAGATTGGCCCGCAGGTCAGTGCCTACTAGCTGACAGCCGATTAGATTCGCACCATCTAGAGATGCGCCTGAGAGTTTGGAGCCTGTGAGGTCTGCACCTGTGAGTTTTGCGCCTGCGAGATTAACGCCATTGAGATCCGCGTTAGAGAGATCTTCGTCCTGTAAATCTGCCCCGGCTGAATGCTTGAGTTTGTCCGATCGCACTACTTGAAGCTCCATGCTGTTAAACCTGTTCGATTGCCATGTCCACCATCTGCTCGAATTCTGACAACTTGAGCAGGTCTTCGTCTGAGTGAGAGTCGAGCAGCCACATCCCCGCTGCAATTTTGGGCAGGCTGATCGGTAGACTCAACCCTTGTTGCATTCCACTCACCAACAGGGTGAGCACATCAACGAGTTTTGGATCCCAGCGATCGCCCTGTTCTGACTGACAGGCTGCTAACGCTTGGGTAAAACACGCCTCTGGAGTCAGGGCTGGATTCGCTCGATGGTTAGCAAGCTGCTGCTGAAAAGCGGCCAAAAGTCCGAGAATTCTAGATTCTAAAGGAATTTCGTCGCCCGCTAGCCCCGCAGGTTGGCCTTGTCCGTCCCAGCGTTCGGTTTGGTGAGTGATGATGGTGGCGATCGCCTTTAACCGCTGCATGGTTCTGAGAATTTGCGCTCCGGGCACGATCGGGCAACTGGGCGGCGCGTCTGGTTCACTTTCAGAATAGCGGGCAAAACTTCCGGCACTCAAAACGCTGTCCGATCGCTGTAAAAAGGCCAGTCGATGCAGCAAACCCGCCAGCCTCAATCGATTTAACTGCCACGAAGGAAGGTCGAGCAGTTGCGCCATTGCTTCTCCAAGCGTCGTCACTTCTGCGGCGGCCATCGGATTGCTGAGGTCAGTTTGGTCAATTAGTTGAGCCAGCCTCAAAAATGCCTGCAACTCATTAGACACTAAATTGTTGTCTAAAGCTTCGTGACGATGAGCGGTCGAGACAGACTCCAAATCCTGCTGACCCGTTTTCAGGTATTCCATCACCAGCGAGACAGCGGTGTAAATGTCATCGCGATCGGCTGCTTTAGCCTCGGTGCTAATTTCTTGCACTCTGGCAGTGAGCTGCTGGCGAAGGTCAGAATTGTAGCGTCCGAGATGGTCGATCGCGAGTTCTACTGTTTCCTTAACTAGATTGGATTCAAACGTCCAAAACCCGTAAAACTTACGATCGAGATCTTCGGTCGGAACCCCTTTCTCACCGTAGTCTTCGACCGAAAGCTCTTGACAAAGCACCATCGCAGTATAGGTAGGCGCAAAAATCATCAAGTGCCACTCTTGAGAAACAGGGTCAGTTTGTTCCAGTTCTACCAGAGAGACATTCGATCGCTGGCTGGTCGGATGTTCTGCAAAGCCTGTGTCGTGGGAGGCCATGATCACCACCTGTCGGGATCGATCAGCTAGTTCAGCATAGCGATCGGCTTCCTGGAGATACCATTTGCCACGCTGGAAGGCAGTCACCACGAGGGGCGCACTGCTACAGGTGAGAATGCAGTCCTCTAGGGCGTGACAGAGAGAGACCAGCGTGTTTTTGTAGTAAACCCCAAAGTTTAAGGGACGTTTCCCTGAGTGCCCGCTCTGGTGAGCAGACCTCAACCTTTGTAGAATGGAACCTTCCAGCATTAAATCCTCACTTTCTCGCGCCAACGCTTGCTAGAGCCTGTTGTTTGGGTGCGATCGGGGCCGTTAGAGCCTCTTCTAAGTCTGCACGTCCCAGTCTCGCTTCTAAAATATTCATCACTTCGCGCCCGAAGTCGTTGGGGTTTTGCCGCCACGCTTGCAGACAGACTTGCCCAAAGAATGATCCCAATGGCTCAGGGTTCCACAACAGCTTGCGAACCGTCCAGGGCGTGATGTTCATCGGGTCGTACCCAGGTTTGAGAATCTGATTTTTGAAGGCAAATTCTTCAAGGTGGGTATGGGGTTGGAGTCCGATAAAGAAGATCGCAGGTTCTACTTTGTCGGCCCCAAAAATTTTCTCTAGCTCACGGTGGTAGGCGATCGTTTGACGAATTGTTTCAGGACGCTCATCAATCACGTTAAACGAGTAGTTCACCGAAACCAGGTCGTTGAATCCAGCAGTCTTCAAATCGCGGCAGTTTTCTAAAACGGTTCTCAAGTTATAGCCCATCCGCATTTTGCGAACCAACTCTTGAGACCCACTAGTGATGCCAATCTCAAAGTAATTCATCCCTGTTTTGACCATCAGATCGCACAGTTCAGGCGTGAGATTGTCGGCTCGGATGTAAGCAGCCCAGTGAATGTCTTTCATGCCTGCGTCGAGAACCTTTTGCAGTAGCTCGATCACGTCGTCCATATACTTGCGGGCGGGAATCAGTTGAGCGTCGGTGAACCAGAAATTACGAATACCGCGATCGTAAAGCTGTTTCATCTCAGCCACGACTTCCTCAGCCGGATTAATCCGCACCTGCTTACCTTCGATCACCGTGTAGATGCAGTAGCAGCAGTTATGAGGGCAGCCCCGCTTGGTCTGCACGCCTACATAGAAATCTTGAGACTCAAAGTAATACTCAAAGTCACGCCAGATACTCTGAATGTAATCGTAGTTGCAGGCCGTTTTCTCAATACTAGCGGGCGCTTCGTGAATCATGCGATCGCGGGGAGTCGTCTCACCCACCACATAGCACCGCTCATCAGAAAAATCCTGACCCCGCACCAGCTTTTCTAAAAGCGCTTCCCCTTCACCGACTGAGATGATCGACCCGTTGGGCAAGCTTTTTCCGACCTGTTCGTAAAAAACACTGACGGCACCACCGCCTACAACCACACGAGCATTGGGATTGTAGCGTTTCGCTCGTTTTACGCCTCGCTTGATTAAGCCCAAATTGCGCCAAAGCTCGCCATAGTATCCTGTTGCGATTTTTAGCAGACCGATCGCGCCCTTCATCTTGACCAGCGGATTGAGCGAGTAAAAGAACTCAAACGTATGCTGCAAAGGATTTCCACCCCGTCCACCCACAGGCGCATAAATTTGAATGTCTCGCCAAGAATAAACCAGCAGGCTGGGCTGAAATTCATCAATGCAGGCATCCAGAGCGGCCGCAAAGTCTAGTGGGGGAACGGTACCCAGGTCAAAGATTTTTTGTTCAACGTGGGGAAACTGCTTGTGAATGTGATCTGCCAGGTAGACCACGCCGATGGGAAAAATCGGGTTACACGGAAGGCGGACGTAGAGAATTCGATTTTCCATTATTGGTTGGCGGTTTAAGGATATCTCAGTCTCAAATGAGCAAGTCAAAACCTGCAAGTTTCAGCAAACCTTCTCACTCTTAGTTTATGAGAAATGCTGACGTGTTTCTGAGATCACGGGGTGGATCTGAATAGATGTTTGGTCAAAGATTCTGAAAAGTGTTGTCATATAACTTTACGATACCACTGCTTCTGATTCCTGTGGATCGATTTGGGTTAAGTTTTGCCAGGATCACGGATGGATAAGGGTTGCGATCGCCCTTTCATCACTCCTTACTCAAAATTTATTAATTAAGCATAGAGACAATCCTTGACATTGCTCTACCTTAAGAAAGAATTTGCAATAGAAAAAGCCATTGGTAGTGGGATTTACAGTCACCTGGGATCGCAGAGTGTTAGCGTTAAGCCACTCACCTCAAAGATGGAGTCCTCTCCATGAAACCTATGGCTCAGATTTTTGATCCCGTCCCTTCTGACACTGCGACCAAGCTGCTTTGCTGCTATGTCAACGCTACAAGTCAGATGCAAATTGCCCGCATCACCAACATTCCTAACTGGTACTTTGAGCGGGTTGTTTTTCCGGGTCAGCGTTTGTTGTTTGAGGCGGTGTCTGATGCCCAGCTTGAAATTCATACGGGCATGATGGCGAGTGCCATTCTCTCAGATACGATCGCTTGCTCAACCTTGTGTGTGGAAGAAGGCAGCAAGTCACCAGCAGTTTCCACCCAAGAACAGGAACGTCGCAATGAAGGCATTGCTGCCACGCCCGTTTTAACCTCTGCTGAGTAGATAGCTTGGCTTGAGTCAGACCTGATTGACACTCTAAAAAATTGTTCTTTAAGAAAAATAGTTCTGAAGTCCCTTGAAAGTTACGATTGCCCAAAGCTGCATCAAATCACTTCTGTGCCAAATCTGTAACGAATGAAATGTGACAAAACTCCTGCGGTGGCTTGATCAGTCACTGCATTTTTTTAGGAGAATGAGGGTGCTGTACTGAGTTAACTATTTTGGATCTACCCTCTTTTATCTGGCTGTGGAAAATTGCTGCTTGGTCAATGGGCTTTGCGATCGTTGCCTATCTGATCCAGGCTGTTACTGGAGTTGCCCTGTTTGCGACGCGCCAGCAGCGTCCCGATTGGTTGCGACCCTTCCACTTTGTAACGGGGGCTATCATGGCAGGGCTGGTGTTGTTGCTGTTGGCGATCGGCATTGTCGGCACCCTGGGACATTACGGCAGTTTGGGTCATTCCAGCCATCTTCCGGTCGGAATTGCTGTCGTCGAGTTAGTGTTTGTCTCAGCCTGGAGCGCTGTGCAAATTAGTCCCGATCGTCCCTGGGCAAAACCGCTCCACATCGGCGTAAATGCCCTTCTCTGCATTGCCTTCGTATTAGTCTCCCTGACAGGTTGGGAAGTCGTCCAAAAATATTTGTAGTTTTTTCATCTCATCGAAGTTTTCCCTCATCCCTCATCCCTTCTTACAGGTGTTGCCCACCAGCAATCGCGCTCTGCTTCCCGCCGAACCATTGTATGCATCTGCCATTCCAAAGACGAGTTGGGGAAGTCCGATCGATAGTGTCCCCCCCGACTTTCGGTGCGGTAGGCAGCACTTTTGAGAATCAGATCAGCGATATCCAGCAGGTTGTAGAGTTCGCCCCAAGCCCGAAGGTGAGCATCTGCATCGGCGGCATCAAATCTGAGCGTTTGGCCGGGAGATAAATTTAACAGGCTTTGTGTCAGAGAGAGTTGGGCAAATTCTTGTTGCCAGAGATGAAGTTGAGCGATCGCTTTCTGCAAAACTTTCTGCTCTCGACAGATCCCGGCTCCTTGCCAGACGAGTTTGGGCAGTTCTAGGCGAAGTAGCCGAATTTTTTCGAGGTCAGCGGCGACAAAGTGGACAACGGATGCAGCAGTTGCAGCAATCCCTTGGGGGTGACTCGAGGAGATTGCGCTTGCATCTAATTCCAGGTACTTTAACTGCGCCCCAAAAACCAGACACTCTAATAGTGAATTGCTAGCAAGGCGATTGGCCCCATGAATACCCGTGCTGGCCGTCTCACCCACCGCATACAGTCCTGAAATCGAGGTGCGGTTTAGCAAATCTGTCTCAATGCCCCCCATCCAGTAGTGGGCTGCCGGGGCGACCGGAATCGGCTCCTCAAAGACGTTGATCCCCCAGCGCTGACAGACTTGAATAATATTTGGGAAGCGGTGACGAATGGTCTCAGGAGCGATCGGCCTCAAATCTAACCACACATTTGCTAGGGCGGGATCTGCTTCCGTCTTTTGCAAATGGCTAAAAATCGCTCGACTCACCACATCTCTGGGAGCCAACTCTCCAGCCGGGTGGTAATCAAACGCGAATCGATGCCCCAGACGATCGACCAGATGTGCGCCTTCTCCCCGCACCGCTTCGCTAATCAGAAAGCGGGGTGCTCCTGGCTGAGTCAGTGCCGTCGGGTGAAACTGCATAAATTCCAAATCTCGCAAAATTGCCCCTGACCGATGCGCGATCGCGACCCCATCTCCTGTACTCACGGCTGGATTGGTCGTTTGGGCAAATACTTGTCCCCCGCCGCCCGTTGCCAAAATCACTGCACCTGCCCGAATCCAGTGAACCTGCCCCTCATAAACAACGCTGACACCCTGACAGGTTTGTTCTGAATCTAGCCAAAGGTCAAGGACAAAGGCTTGAGCGACAATGTGAATATTTTTACGGCTGAGAACCTGTTCAGTAAGCGTTGTGACGACAGCTCGACCCGTCGTATCAGCAGCATGAAGGACTCGTCGCCGTGAATGAGCCGCTTCTAGCGTCAGAGCCAGATTGGAACCCTGACGATCGAACGCCACCCCCATGTCTACTAAATTATGAATGCACTCAGCCGCATTCTCGACCAGAAACTTGACCGCCTGGTAGTCACACAGACCCGCCCCCGCCTTCAGCGTATCGTCGAGGTGTAGATCCGTCGAATCCTGGGGATCAATTACTGCCGCAATGCCGCCTTGTGCCCAATCACTGGCAGACCGAGAGATCTGATCTTTGGTAATCAGTCCGACTTGAAAGTGAGCAGGCAGACACAGAGCAGTGTAGAGACCCGCAGCCCCCG
This sequence comes from Phormidesmis sp. 146-33, assembly GCF_052939515.1. Taxonomy (NCBI): domain Bacteria; kingdom Bacillati; phylum Cyanobacteriota; class Cyanophyceae; order Leptolyngbyales; family Leptolyngbyaceae; genus Phormidesmis; species Phormidesmis sp. 146-33. The sequence continues at coordinate 25,887 of NZ_JBJPHU010000069.1, read as the reverse complement.
CCCCAATCACCAGCACGTCGAATGAGTTGAAATCTGACATCTTAAATCTGACATCTTAGAGGCAGCTATAAAAACACTCTCTGCATTCTGGGACAGCCCGATCGTGCAGAGAGCGAAAAATTAGAACACGTAGATTTTTTGAATCTTAGCGATAAATCCCGTTGTTGATGCGATCGTCACCTTCTACAAGCTCCTTCGAGACTTCACTAACCGTGAAATTGTCCAAATTGGCTTGCAAAACTTCCTTTTGTTTCTCACTCAACCCAGGAATTTTTAGGACATCTTCAACGCTTTCATAGGGAGCATTTTTGAAGATCAGACTTGCCAGCGTTGGATACATGCCCTGATATTGGCGGAACGCTCGAAGATTGGTGTTGTTTAGGTCAATTTTTTTACCATAGTCTGTTGCCATTTTGTCTTCAACCGCATTGCGAAGCGGCTCGGCAGCCAGCACAGCAGACGGACGGACAGACCCAAAATTGCTCAGATTTGCAGCCGTTGCATTCTGAGACGCGCTAAACCAACCCAGGCATACAATCAGGCTCAAGGTGGCGATAAATCGAACGAAACGTTTCATGTTAATTTCCCTCCCACTCGATCGAGCAGACTCTCGACACAGCTTTTATTAGAGCCTATCATCTCCGTGATACAAACTCTTAATCAGAGGGTTTGAGTTTTCAAGTTTGAGAAATTGAATTCCTCAGATCCAAATCAATTCTGAAGATTCAGACGCTTGAGCAATGCTTGAGCAATGAAAGTTAACTCGACACTGGGTTAACTATTTGATCCAACTTTGAGTTGTAGAAACGTATCGAGATCCGCAAATGAGCAGGCATGAGTCAGCGTCGGAACGTCGTAGCCTTTAAGGTGAACGGTGTATTGCTCAAAAAACTGAGCATCTGCCACCAGGGTCGAAAGATGATGGTAAGTGGTTTCACCCAAAGCAATATCTAGACCGATCTGTTTGGTTGAAGATTCGAGGCGAAAGGCAGCATTGACGGTATCTCCGAGGGCAGTGTAATCGGGGCGATCGCCACTCCCTGTATTGCCAACCATCGCGTAGCCTGTGTTGATCCCAGCGCCAATGCGTAAAGGAAAGGGTAAGGGATACTGGTTGTAAAGATTGCTGGTCATCGTATGCAGGGCCCCCACTGCCTGAAAGATTCTCAGCATTTCGTCGCGGCTGACTCCCTGGGGGCCATGCGTCCAGACTGCCATCACTGCGTCACCGATGTACTTGTCAACCCAGCTTCCGTACTCGCGAATAATGTCGCCCGCCCGCCGAAACCAGGTGCCAATCACTTCTGAAAGTAGCTTTTCGTCTAGCTGGCGCGTCAAAACTGTGAAGTCTCGAATATCCACAACCAGCACAGAAATCAGTCGTCGAATATGCAGCGTCGCAGTCGCGGTAAATTCTTTGGAGTCTATGCCCATCGAAGGGTCGGTCGGATGATGAATCGGGCAGTAAAACTCAAGCTCTGTTTGCCCAAACGTCAAGCGATCGCCATTTTGCAGCGTTACCGGAATGCTCACTCGTCGTCCGTTGACAAAAGAGCCATTGCGACTTCCTAAATCGATCAGATAGAACTCGCCTGTCTCCATTGACTGCAACATGGCATGGTTGCGCGAGATCCAACGATCGGACAGCACAAAATTATTATCTTCACTACGTCCGATCGTCCAACAGTTACCGCCAACCAGGGGAAAACGACGACTTCCAGAATCAGTCCGTAATACAAGGTGAGGAGTGGGTTGCAAAGTCACCACAGGTTTAGAAGTCAATAAGTCTTTCCTATGATGCATCCTGACATCGCAAAACGTGTCAGTGTTCACGCCTGAAAACAAGTAACCTACGCATCTTTGGGCTACTCAACTTTTCAACTTCTCAAGGATGAGATTTTTTTTCAAGCGTGATATTACTGACCTACTAAAGCTTTGCTCAAGCGAGAGAAGCCGCAAGCCAGAATAAACCATCTACCAAGATTGTACTCAGAACTGCTCCACTGAACGCTAACCAATGCAACTTTTGGGGCCTAAAAGAAAAAATACCGACGCTAAAGAGGATTGTTGCTAGGATAGCGACCCAAAAAAGCCCCCAGGCAGTGTTAACTTGAGCGATCGCTTGCTGAAAAATTGGGCGAACAAGATCCGGTTCGGTCTGCATCACCTGTCGCCAAGCCGGGATCAAACCAACCAGGTAGAAATAAAGGTCAGTCAACACCGTGCCAAACAAAGAACCTAGATAGAAAAGATTGCCTACCTTGCACAGTCCACGCGATAGCCCCCAAAGAGCGATCGGCAGGGCGATCGCTTCTACGGGTAAATGTAAGGTCGGTTCCCAGCGCAGCCATCCCCAGTAGACCGATCCCGCCATCCAAGTCCAAGCAAATCCTGTGATTAGGTCTCCCCAGATCTGAGTGTTGAGTTTAGATGAGAGCTTTGAACCTAGCCAGAGCCAGCCTGCGGTCAACGCCAAACTTACCAAAGGCAATGCTCGAACCAGAGGCGCTTCAAAGAAGACAGGCACGGCAACCAGAAACACTGCGCCCCCAAAGACCAACCAGGGTCGAACAGCGGGTGCACTCTCAGCAGAAGCCATTGCTTCGGAGGTCTGAGGTTGATAAATAGGGTTAGAAGTGTACGGGTAGGAAATCAAGGGATTCTTATTTCTGATTAATTTTATTTACTTAACTTAACATTACCATACAGACTTCGGTCGGTTAAACGTCGTAACTCTGTAATAAATCTTAAGAAGCTTATCCCCCCTGGGGGTATTTCTGATTTTAGCGGATTTTCCGGAGTGCGATCGCAAATCATTGACTGGATCAGCAGAGAGTCATAGAAACTTAGCTGCTAAGACACAAGTTTCGGATAGACTAGTCGCGCAAAGACGACCCCGATCGCTCAATCACTCCACAGGAACGCATGAACTTTTTTGAACTCAACCCCGAGTGGGGCGCTTTATTCAACGCTGGGCACTTCTTGCTACAAGCTGCCGACGCTCCAAAAAATAATCTGCTGGTTGGTTTGTTTCAGGCGATCGTGCTGGGCATCGTTCAGGGAATCACAGAATTTTTACCGATTAGCAGCACGGCTCATTTGTTGATTTTTCGGGATGTGTTTGGCTGGACGCAGCAAAAGTATTTTATTGATGCGATTCAGTTTGGTAGTGTGATTGCGGTCGTGATGTATTTTTGGTCAGATATTCAGCAGATTGTGACGGGTGGTTGGTCAGCATTTCGGGAAAAAGATTGGCAGCGTGAAGAGTGGAAACTGCTGGTCGGTATTGGAGTGGGTACGATTCCTGCATTAGTCGGTGGGCTACTGCTCAATGACAAAATTCCAGAAACGCCTCTGGTGATTGCGGTGATGTCGATCGTGATGGCTCTGCTACTGGGTTTGGCAGAACAAATCGGCAAGCGTAAACGCGGCTTTGAGTCACTGCAAATTAAGGACGGAATTTTGGTGGGGGTAGGGCAGACGATCGCTTTGTTTCCGGGGGCTTCTCGATCGGGGTCTACCTTGACGACAGCCTTGTTTTTGGGACTGAAGCGAGACACCGCCGCTCGATTTTCTTTTTTGTTAGGAATTCCGACCTTGACGATCGCTACCCTTTATCAAGCGAGAAAAGCGATCGGGAATGTCGATGAATTGCTGCCTCTGCTAGGGGGAATTGTCTCAACGTTTATCTTTTCTTATTTGTCGATCGCTTGGCTGTTGCGCTATCTGCAAACCAAAAATACGCTGGTTTTTATCTGGTATCGTCTGACGTTCGGCGTGGTACTGCTGTTGGCGATCGCGACAGACTTGCTGAAAAACGTCTGACTCAGGAGGCTTAGAATAAGAAAAGCACGGGTGAAAGGATCATGACCGAGCAATCCGACGACGACCAACGAAATTTTAGAGACAGAGACTTTCAGCAACAGGTTTTGGAGCGGCTGGATCAGCTATCTGATCGAGTTGATAAGCTGTCTAGTGATGGGGAACGGTTTAACGATCGCTTTAGTGACTATCAACAGGCGACTCAATGGGTCGTGCAACTGGCTTTTACGCTGATTGCGTCTGCGACGGTCACGGTCATTCTCACCACGGTTTTCAAACGCTGATTAGACATTTAGCTTCCCAACTTCCATGAGCGATTCTTCCATTCGTCCGGCTTTAATTACGGCTGTGTTGCCCAATTCGATCGCCGCAGAAATTGGCTTTGAGTCGGGCGATCGTCTGGTTTCGATCAACGGGCAAAAGCCGCGTGACTTGATCGATTATCAGTTTCTCTGTGCGGATGAAGTGCTGGATCTCGAAGTGCTGGACGCGAGTGGCAAAACTCATCAAGTCGAGATTGAGAAAGACTACGACGAAGATTTGGGGTTGGAGTTTGAAACGGCTTTGTTTGATGGCTTGATCCAGTGCAACAATCGCTGTCCGTTTTGCTTTATCGATCAGCAACCGCCTGGAATGCGGCAGACGTTGTATTTCAAAGATGACGATTATCGTCTGAGCTTTTTGTATGGCAGTTATTTGACGCTGACCAACTTGACGCAGCGAGAATGGGAGCGCATCGAACAAATGCGGCTGTCTCCCTTGTTTGTCTCAATCCACGCGACGGAAGCCCCTGTGAGAACCCGGTTGCTCAAGAACGATCGAGCGGGGCAAATTTTGGAGCAGTTGAAATGGTTTGACGATCGCGATTTACAGATTCATGCTCAGGTCGTGTTGTGCCCTGGAATTAATGATGGCGAGCATCTGACGCGCACGCTGTTGGATCTGGCGCAGTTTCACAGAGGGGAGATCCCGGCGATCGCTTCTGTAGCCGTGGTGCCTGTGGGATTGACGCGCTTTCGTCCTGATCAAGATGAGTTGATTCCGGTGACTCGCGAAAAGGCTCAAGAAGTGATTGCTCAAGTGCAGCAGCTTCAACAACAGTTCAAACAACAATATGGCTCGACGATCGTGTGGCTGGCAGATGAATGGTTTTTGATTGCGGGTCAGGCGTTGCCGCCGGAGTCCCATTACGAAGACTATCCGCAGATTGGTAATGGAGTGGGGTCGATTCGGCAATTTTTGAAAGAGTTTCAGTCACAGGCAAAACGGCTTCCTAAAAAGGTGTCTCCTCGTTCCTTTACATGGATTGTGGGCAACGCGGTCGAGCAAGCTTTTCAGCCGATCTTGAGCCGACTCAATCAGGTTCAAGGTCTGAGAGTGAAAATGGTGGCACTCAATAGTCAATATTGGGGTCAAACGATGACGGTGACGGGCTTACTGACTGGGCAGGATATTTTACAAGCGTTGCAGGGTCAGGAGTTACAGGATGGGATTCTGCTGCCTTCTTTGATGTTGAAGCATGGTGATACCGTGTTTTTAGATGACATGCGTGTTGAAGATCTCGAACAAAAACTCAACACCAAAATTTGGATCGTCCAGGGCCTTGATGGACTGATCGAAGCTTGTCAAACGTCTGGGGTGGAGAAAACAGCCGCTCCTTGCTAATCTGATTGGATGAACAATCGCCCTCACCCATTTCACCGTGGCTAAATCAACCAACAAAGCTTTAGAAGTCGAGGAAATTCAGCTTCCGGCGAATCTTGATCGTCAAGCAGAACGAGACTTAATTTTGGCGGCCATCGATAAATTTATTGAAGTCCGTAAGAGTGAATGGGGCGATTTGCGATCGCAGGTGGGCGAGTTTAATCCCTATGTGACGCGATATGACATGCTGCAAAAGTTTCGCAAAGCGATCGCTCAGGGCGAATTGTTGAGTCAGTTTCCTGAGTTGAGCGGCAGTCTGGTGGAGCGGGTCTTTCCGATTTGGCAAAAGTTGGCGAGCTTGGCAGTTGGGCAAGCGATCGCTTGGGGGCATCCCATTTCGCTAAAGTCAATTTACATTCAGCTTGATCACATCACCTGGGACGAGTTTTTGAGTGAACTGGCGCAAATTAACCAAACCGAATTTGAGTTGGTGCCGAGTCGGGTGAAAAATTGGATGGTGGGCGATCGACAAGTCGGAGCGCTAACGTTTCACCGAAACTTGGGCATTGACAATCACAAGGTAGATTAATTCATCTAATTTGTCGATCGCTCAACCGCCATCACTCAAAATCTAGGCTAACAAAGTAGAGGCTAGTCAACTGTTTAACGACAGGTATCCAAAAACTTTCAGTCTGATGGTTTTAACCTAATAGCTAATTTCGGCGTTGCTGAATCAGGGGATGAATTGCCCCACGGAGGGAACCCCAAGGTTCAAAGTCCCCCATTTTTGGGGGATTTAGGGGGCGGAAAGATTGACACTTCCCAACAGATTCATCCCTCCAATCAGCAACGCCCTAATTTCTTACAATTTTGAGGCTAGTCTTTCTGCTAAAGCAGGTAAGTTTAGACTGTTCAAGATGCTGGATTTAATTGGGCGTTTTTCATCCCAAAAGATCAAAGAGGAGTAAAAGTCTATTGCTGGCGAAGAAGTTAAAAGTGTAAGTGTTTGAGTAGCAACTTGTTCATCTTCAAAACTGAGAAAGTAAACGGTGTCGTCAAAAACAATTGGTTTGCCGTTCATTTGCCCAACCAACCGAAAGTCTAGTTTTTTGTAGAGTCCACATATTGCAATTTTCCAGGGCGCAAACGTGTACAAGCCAACTCCAAAGATAGAGAAACGAGAACTCTTCTGATGAATTTTGCTTTTTCTGTTCTCTAAATAGTCCGAATGAGTCTCTAAATAGTTCCAGGTTTTGGGAGCTAAAGTTTGGATATATTCAGTTGGCTCACCAACGAATCTTTGAGTGACCAAAACATAGCGATTAATGCTTTTTATGCGGTTTTGTGCAACATCAGAACCTTTGACTAAAGGAAACAGGCAAGTGTCTTCAATATCAACAACTTCCCCCAATCCATTCATAAATGCATTATCAACTTTACGAAATTCCATTACGCTTGAGCAATCGTGCTTGATGCCCGATCGCCATTTCGCTTCCCTCTTGGGATCATGTAGATTTTCTAATTGATCAAAAGAGCCTGTATCTCTAATTGGAATATTATTTCGATAACCTATCCGGTAGTGAGTATCCGCCTCAAGACTATTGAATACGTCACAGAAGTAGTTTTGTGAATCCAAGTCAAATTTACAGAATAGAAGACAAGCATCAACAGTTGCGTTGAAATATTTCTTTGCATCTATTTTGTAAGTTGAGCAGTAAGAAAGATTTGAATTTTTGGACTGAATATAATTTAATAGTTTTCTTGCAACAGAAGTCTTACATAGCATTGCAAGATAGGCATCCTGTTTCTGCAACCATTGGATAGCGTTAATCAACATCCACTCAGAAATGTCAAAATTGCTTTTACCTGTAATGGCATCCAAACCGTTGTGATTTTGAAAGTTAGTCTTTTTAGGTAAATTTCTGCTCCCAGTCATTCCTTGTTGAGAGTTAGTAACCCAGGGAAAGTTCCCCAATACCAGAATTTTTTCGCTACATTGAGTTTTCATCACTGAAGACCAATCAAACTCAAAGAAATCTCCTGGCTGAATTTGAATTCTTTTGTCTTGTAGCCGACTATTTTTTCTAATTTCTTGTAAATAGTTTTGGTTTCTCTCAACTCCGATGATTTTACTGGCTGATGGAAATAAATGTGCAGAAGCTTGAATAAAGTTACCAATGCCACAGGTTGGCTCGACAATAACGTCAGGGTTTACACCAAGCTCTAACAACTTATGACAAATTTTTTCAGCTAACTCTAATGGAGTTTGAAAGTCTCCATACTCTAATTTTGACTTAGAGACAACCTGAGTCATACAACCGCTCTATAAACAGCAACAACACCTTCTTCTTGCCCAGCCCGCTCAAGGACTCTCCCATATTGAAGCCGCCACTGCAAAGCATTGGAGTTTGAAAATCGGCTGTTCTCTCGGCAGTGACATAGATGGTGTGCAGAATACTTAAAGTTGCTGTGCGGATGGTGCTATTGTCTGACTTGTCATAGACAAAAACAAGTAGAGAATATCCAAGTCCAAAAATCTTTTGTCGTGCAGATTTGAAGGGGCATGACGACTGAGGTTGTCTGACGCTGGTTACTTTTACATCAACAAGCAAGCCTGTAAAATCAATACCACTGGCTGAATTACCCTCCAAAAACTCATATTTTCCCTTTAAGTAAAGCCTGAATTGTTCTAAATATGTTCCAATAGCTTTACCGTCTGTGACACCCTAGAGAATAGGCTCTGGATGCTGAGACTCGATCGCTGAGAAGCTTGCTGCTTCAGAGCATAAGGCTTGTACTGTTAAAATCGGCATCTGTGGAAGCACTTTATTTACGATCGCTACCGTTCATCTGTAGAAAAGTCAGCAGAATCTTCGTCGATCGCTTCCATCCGATGCTGATAATAGATTTCTAGGTCTTCAGGACTAATTCGATTTTTGGCTGGGTTAGAAAAGAAGGCTTTGACGCGAATGTAGAGGCGCAATCCCTCTGCTCCAGCATCTTCTCGTGTTGCCTCCTTAAAGTCTTCTGGAAAAGTCTCACTGACCTTGAGCCAAGCGTCTTGAAGAATTTGCTCGATCGCTTCGCTGGGTGCTTTGTCTAGTAAAGTTTCTAGCGCTTCTAGAACGTCGATCGTTTGGAGAATTTCGGGCGTAATTTCTGGTTGAGAATCCGACATTTTTGGCAGATGGATGATTAAAAGATAAATGGGTTTTGGAATAGCGCGAATGGCTGACTAATTCACTAATCACATTGTAGACAGCAGCAGGTCAAAGACTATCAGAGAGGGCAAAACAAAAGCGGAACCTCAATGAGAATTCCGCCTGCTTTTATTCAATTACTGATGCAATGACTGAGAAGACTAGGAGACAGCGACTTTGTTGACCTGACCTAAGAGTGCGTATAACTCTTCCCCTTCGATCACTTCAGTTTCGAGCAGCTTTTGGGCGATCGTTTCCAGCAACTCGCGATTTTGTTTGAGAATGTCTAAGGCGCGGTCGTGGGCTTGTTCCACAATTTCCTTGACTTCACTATCGATCGCTTTGGAGGTTTCTTCGCTGACGGCTCGACGCGGATTGGGCGATCCTCCCAAAAAGTTGGACTGTTGTTGCTGATAGGCAAGTGGGCCAAGCACTTTGCTCATGCCATAGGTGGTGACCATGCGTTCGGCTAAGTCAGTGGCTCGCTGCAAATCGTTTGAGGCTCCGGTGGTAATGCTGCCAAAGACGACTTCCTCGGCCGATCGTCCACCCAGCAATGTGGTGATTTCGCCGCGTAGTTCGTCTTCGTTCATTAAGAAGCGATCTTCGGTCGGAAGCTGCAACGTGTAACCTAGAGCTGCCATGCCACGAGGGACGATCGAGATCTTTTCGACCCGACCACTTCCTGGCATTGCGTAGCCGACCATCGCGTGACCGACTTCGTGATAGGCGACAATTTTCTTCTCAGTTTCGTTGAGAACGCGGCTCTTTTTCTCTAAGCCTGCTACGACGCGCTCGATCGCTTCGGCAAAGTCTTCTTGAGCGACGGTTGTGCGGCGGTTGCGAGCGGCGAGTAGGGCGGCTTCATTCACCAGGTTGGCCAGATCTGCGCCAGCGAATCCGGGGGTGCGAGTGGCGATCGCTTTCAGATTGACATCATCGCCCAGCTTGACTTTTTGAGAGTGAATCTTGAGAATGGCTTCCCGTCCTGACAGATCGGGGCGATCGACGAGTACCTGACGGTCAAAGCGACCTGGGCGCAACAGGGCTTGATCCAGCGTTTCGGGGCGGTTGGTGGCTGCCAGAACAATCACCGTCGCGTCGCCTGCGGCAAATCCATCCATTTCGGTGAGCAACTGGTTGAGGGTTTGTTCACGTTCGTCGTTGCCGCCGTAAAATCCGTTGCTGCTGCGGGACTTGCCGATCGCATCCAGTTCGTCAATAAACACGATGCAGGGTGCTTGCTTTTTGGCTTGATCAAACAGATCGCGAACTCTAGAGGAACCTACGCCTACAAACAGTTCGACGAATTCTGACCCAGAAATGCTGAAGAACGGTACGCCTGCCTCGCCTGCGACGGCTTTTGCCAAAAGGGTTTTACCCGTTCCAGGTGGCCCGACTAACAAGACACCTTTGGGAATTCTGGCACCAATTTGCAGAAATCGAGCGGGTGTTTTGAGAAAGTCAACGATTTCGACTAGCTCAGTTTTGGCTTCCTCAACGCCTGCTACGTCTGCAAACGTGATTTTGGCTGATTCGCCTTCGACATAAACTTTGGCTTTGCTCTTGCCGATCGACAGGGCCCCTTGAGGCCCACCACCGCCTCGCGCGATAAAGAATTGCCAAACCCCAATGAAGATTAAGGGAGGCAACACCCAGCTTAGAAGCGTCGTGAACCAACCATTTTTAGGCGGTGGCGTGGCTGCAAATTCGACCCCTTTTTCTTCGAGCAGTTTGGGCAATTCGAGATCAAAAATTGGTGTGGTCGAGAAGACTTGACCCGGCTGATCGGCTTCGCCTTTGACCTGATACCGAATCTGATTTTGACCGACAGAAACGCGATCGACTTCCCCTTCTTGCACTTGATGAATAAACAAGCTGTAGGGAACGCCCGGAACCTGTGGCCCAAACAAGTTGGGTAACAATAGATTTGCGAGGAGAAACAACCCAGAAACGCCCAGCAAAATGTTGCCAATCAGACGTGGACGAGACGGAGTTGGGTTTTCTTTGATGCTCATGGTGTGACCAATCCTTGTAATTTTAGACTTGGCATTTAGAGGAATCTTTCAAAGTTATGTCGATCGAGAGAGTCAAAACATGTACCAGAAGATCTAATCCAAAGTCCAAAACGGTTCAAAGTGAACTTTTATTTATGTAACTAAACTTAACATCTTGGCAACTGGGACGGTTAGCGCTCAGGCTTCGGTTTACCGTACTCAAAGCAGTGTGAATGGTAGATTTAGAATTTTGCAGTTTGATTTTAGCAGGCTGATCTGAAGGGCAAGTGAAGAGGCGAATATGAGAAAAGTTTGGCAAATTGGATTGGCTTTAGTTGGATTAAGTTTGTCGATCGCCTTCGTATTTTGTTCTTCGTTCCCATCTGCTCAGGTTCCGATTTCTATGTCAAGCTCGGTTTCTCAAACGATTCAATATGAATCACGGTCGTTTTCTCACAGCGTCGTTCATATTGTCAAAATTCCGTTGCAAAATCAATTTGAGGTGATGCCTGTTTTATCAAATGCTACCGAAACGATCGAACAGTTTGCCCAACGAGAAGGCGCAATTGCAGTCATCAACGGCGGATATTTTGACCCTCAAAACCAGCGATCGACTTCTCATATCATTCTCAAAGGGCAAGTGGTGGCTAATCCTCAAGAGAACGATCGCTTGATCAACAATCCAACACTCAAGCCTTATTTGGAGAGGATTTTGAATCGATCGGAGTTTCGGCACTATCAATGTGATCAACCGATTCGATATGCATTTGCGCTGCATCGTGACCCGATTCCATCCGGGTGTCAGCTAAAAAGTTCGATTGGTGGTGGCCCACGTTTGTTGCCAAGACTCACTGCTGAGTCAGAAGCCTTCATCGATCCGAGTAATGGACGTGACCCGATCGGCATCAATCAATGGAATGCAAGAAGCGCGATCGGGTTGACTGACACTGCGATCGTTTGGGTAATGGTGGCTCAGACTGCCTCACCTGATTCGGGAATGTCACTGATAGAACTCGCCAACCTGATGAAAAGTCTAGGAGTCAAAACGGCGATGAATCTGGATGGTGGCAGTTCGTCATCGCTGTATTATCGAGGCAAAACCATTAACGGTAAGGTCGATGAAACCGGGAATCGAGTGAAGAGATCAGTTAAATCAGCCTTGATCATCAAACAAAAATAATCAAACTAAAAAATGGACTATACGATCGCGCTTGCTCATCTCAAACAGTCTGATCCAATCTTGGCAAATCTGATTGATCAAATTGGGGATTGCACATTAGATCAGGCGCAACAGTCGGGTGATTTATTGTTTTCGTTGTCACGATCGATCATCTCACAACAACTGTCTACAAAAGCCGCAAAAGCAATTCACACCCGGTTTTTAGCCTTGTATTCTGGAGTGCCGACCGCAGAGGCGATTCTCAACACATCAGACGAGGATTTACGAAGTGTAGGATTGTCTCGATCGAAGACACTCTACATCAAAGATCTCGCCCAACAAACACTAAACGGATTGCCAACGATATCAGAATTAGCAACGCTGGAGGATGAAGCGATCGTTGAGCAACTTACCCAAATCAAAGGCATCGGTCGGTGGACAGTGCAAATGCTGCTGATCTTCAGACTCCATCGCTGGGATGTATTGCCCGTTGACGATTTAGGAATCCGCTCAGGCATCCGTCGCGCCTACAATCTAACCGACCTACCCAACTCAAAAGCGATCGCTCAACTCGGACAGCCGTGGCAGCCTTATCGAACGATCGCTTCCTGGTACTTATGGCGCAGCTTAGAACTGAAGGAATGAACAACAGGCAATGAAATTCAAATGATGGAATGAAAAGGTTAAACGGCGATCGCTCATCCCTCATCCCTTCTTACACCGCTCCCAAATAAGCCGCCAACTCCTCAGATCCGCCGACCAGCTTGCCATCAATAAAGACTTGAGGAACCGTCGCCGCGCCCGTCATCGCCCGGACAGAACGACTCGTCACATCGCGACCCAACACAATCTCCTCATAGTCCATGCCGCGATCTTGCAGCATCGCTTTAGCCCGCGCACAGAAAGGACAACCCACTTTTGCAAATAGAGAAACCAGCTTGGGTTTTTGCGCCTGATCGTTGATATAACTCAGCATCGTCTCTGCATCAGACACCACAAACGGATCGCCCGGCTCTTCTGGCTCAATAAACATCTTCTCGATCAGACCATCTCTGACCAACATCGAATAGCGCCACGATCGCTTGCCAAACCCCAAATCATGTTTGTCTACCAATAGGCCCATCCCTTCAGTAAATTCACCATTGCCATCAGGAATCAGCGTCACATGGTCGGCTTCTTGATCTTTAGCCCATTCATTCATCACAAACGTATCGTTGACTGACATGCAAACAATGTCATGAACCCCATTGGCTTTGAAAACTTTGGCCAGTTCGTTATATCCCGGCAGGTGTGTAGAGGAGCAGGTCGGCGTGAAGGCACCAGGCAGCGAAAAGACAACAACGGTCTTCCCCCCAAACAATTCTTCTGTTGTGATGTCTACCCACTGGTTGTCTTTGCGGGTGTGAAATGTAGCGCTGGGAACGCGCTGTCCTTCTCGGTTAGGCAACATAGGTAAGCTCCTCGATTAGTGAATTAATCAAAGCGTACTCGTAATGAGTATGAGTTGTCAAGCCAAAGGGCTTCTACTTCTTCTTTAAAAAGCCTCTTTTTGGAGAAGACGAATCGAAAACAACTCCACCTCACAAGCAAGCTCACCCAAAAGTAACACTGTTTTTCTTGGTTACTGAGAATCGGGTTGATTTAATATCACATGTAATCTCAGTAAGCAGTTTCTAGAACCGTGGGTGTCATTTCTGGAGGAATGATAATTTTTGCGGAAGTGCTGCAAGCGTTGACTTTTGGGGTATCATCTCTCGATACTTCACTTTTAGGTGCTCTCTACCTAAAGATAGATTCGTGAGTGGGATTGAGCGCTTTAATTAGATTTGCGCGATCGAGAAAAATGATCAGACCGTGACAGATACAGAAGTTCAAGGGTGCAGTCAGCCAATTATCCGTTTTGATCGACTCTCATAAAAACCATGCCTCAAGATGTCACCAGCCAAAAATCGCTTCTAGATGCTCAGTCCTGGGAACAAACCGAAGCTCTACCAGAGCCATTTCAGGTCGATTCTTTTGCCGATCGCTTGATGGATGATCTGTTTGATGATGTTGAGCGACTGTTAGAGGGTGCTGTTCCGCCTGCGACTCCCGTTTCGGTCGAAGCGCCTGTCAAACGCAAACTAGAAATTGCCCCGCCGCCTCTCTCTTCAGGGCTGTTGAGCGCTCCCAGCTTTCCTCAATGGAAGCCAAAAATCGACACTGACGATCTGGCACTCCCCGAACTGGGCGAACTCACCAAAACTAAACCTCCCGAACCTCGTCGCAGCACCTTCGATCGCCTCCTGATAGTTGCCTGTTCAACCTCTGCGATCGCGGCTTTAGCGATCTGGTCAATTCAACAAGGCGTTCCGGGTCGAATTTTATCTGCGTTGACCTCCGCCCCGGCTCCTACAACGGTGGCTCAAGCGCCTCAGCCTGTCGATACGAATGCTCAGTTTTCTGCCTATGTGCAGCGATCGTTGGAGGCAATCGATCGCAAAGCGACTACAGGTAAGTCAGAAGGACTGCCCACTGCTCCTTATAATGGCGGGATGCCGACGGTGCCAGTGCCCAAAAATCAGCCTCCGGCAAGGTCTTCGACAACATTACCCAGAGCGCCGATCACGATTAATATGCCTGCTGCTCCGGCGGCCAGTGTGCCTGACAATTCTCGCAATCGTGAGCTAAATCAGATTTTGACGCGGCTGGCTAGTGTGTTAGAGCGACTTTCTCCGACAGCGAATCGTCCGGTGAGCGTTCAACCTGCGGCTCCGATCGTGCCTCAATCAGAAGCGACTGGCCCTCAGCGAACGATGGTGGGCGTGTTAGAAGGGGCTGACCCCTCGAAATCAGTTGTTTTGTTTGAGATGAATGGGGTGACTCAGCGCTACTACATTGGTGAAAGCATCGGGTCGAGCGGTTGGAGTTTGGTGGAAGTGTCCAAACAATATGCGACTGTGCGACGCAATGGGCAGGTGAGAACGCTTTCTACAGGACAAAAGCTTTAGGGTAGCGATCGGCTTTTGGGATCAAGAATTAAATAGCGCGTAATTCTGGCTGACGGTTCAAACCGTTCTTACAAGCGCAAAATCTGGCTTCGTAGACTAGACGATTTTTAAGCGCGAAGACAAGTTTTGTTTGGGTCGCCGTGAATTGATTCCCTGGGTTCATTTAATTCACGATCCTTAGCGATTAGACTAGGGAAAAACCTAGAAGCCACTTGCGATCGGGAGCCTTAAATCATGGGTCTGTTTGACGATTTTAGTCAGTTTCTTGAAGCTCGACTTGATGAGTTTTTGCGTAACAATCCGCATCTTGAGTTGCAGGCGCTCGAAGAAAAGCTGCGTGATCAAGAGCAGGAAACGCGGCGGCTGATGGCAGACCTTCAGTTAAAAGAGAAACAGCTTCAAGAAGAGATTTTGACTACGGCGCAAGAGATTCAGCGCTGGCACATTCGTATTGAGAAAGCCAAAGCAGGCGGGCGGATGGATCTTGCGGAACCTGCTCAAGCTCATGAGGCGGCTTTGCTACGAGAAGGCAACCAGAAATGGGGACAGATGGAAATGCTCAAGGAGCGGCTCAAGCAAACGGAAGCGCTACAGCAAAAAATTCAGAAGCGCCGTCAAGAAGTCCAAACGGAACTTACACAAGCTCAGACGGCCCGTGCGGCTCAAACCGAACAACGCTGGGCGGTCAATGGCTGGAATCAAAGTACGAACCATATTCATAACTCAGCTGATCCGCTAGAGCAGCAGTTTACCCGCTGGGAAGCTCAAGAAGAGTTGAATCAGATGAAGCGAAAAATGGGCAAGTGAGGGCTGTTGAGATTTTTGGCACAACGATAAAAAACGAGGGATGAACAGATAAATGAGTTCTCAATCATCCCTCTTATTTAGCGTCAGTTCGATGAACGCTTCGCTTTTAGATCCAGGAACGCCCCCTAAATCCCCCACGAGTGAGGGACTTTGAACCAGAATTCCTCTCTGAAAGTCCCCCAAAATTGGGGGGTTGGGGGGCAGGAGCCGTGAACAACGAAGCGGAAAAACTCTCATCGAATTCACGTTTATTTAGAGTGTGAATCAGGTTCGCGATCGACTCCCTAAAGTTGAATTGTCTTTTTGTCGTGCAATTCCTCCAGGTGGATGAGTGAACTGTCGCCGATGACGATATTGAACTTCACTAAAGAACGTTGGGCTTGATATCCTGCTAACACGCGAATGATTTGATATTCAGTCGTCAAGTCGCTGGTGCCATCCCATTTGAGAATTGCCAGTTTTGTCGAGGCAATTTCACTCAGTTGTTCAACAAATTCTTCAACGAAATCGATCACATCGGGAAGAATGCCAGAGGACATCAAGATTAGTCGCTCTTGCAAATCCAATGTGACCATAACCCGATAGCGTCTAACGGATGAACATTGCAACTCAAAGCTAAACGAAACCGAGTCAGGAAGGGGTTTCCTAACGGCCATGTTTTTATCCTCTCTATTTAGTGCAAAATTTAGTGCAAAGAGGACGGGAACGCTGACGGCTCAAACGTTCCCCCGTTGTATGAAGTGTATGCAGGATCTTGATTCCAACCTTTCAAGATCCCATCGCAAAGCAGACGTAGTACAATCATGAACGCCTCCGAAGTTAGTACAATTAACTTAGGTGGAAGTCCTCGGAGGTCTGATCTGGTTCATCAGATTTCCGGGGCGTGACATCCACCTGCGGACATCTTACACAGATTTTTGATTTTTTGGAAGACTGAATTTTTTGAGAAGTGTGAATTGACTTTTGGCGATCGAATGACGAGGAACCTCAGTCCGTAACATCAAAATACAACCTTGCAACTAAGCATCAGGGTTCTGAAACTAAGGAAGCGCTTTCGGCAACTCGATCACACAAAGCTGAAATTAAGGAGACGCGATCGGCAACTCGATTACACAAAGCTGAAATTAAGGAAACGCTTTTGTTAAGTCGATTACACGAAGCTGAAACTAAAGAAGCGCGGTCGGCAACTCGATCACACAAAGCTGAAATTAAGGAAGTGCGATCGTCAACTCGATTTTGGCTTGAGACAGATTAGTTGACACAGCTATCCGAGATGCTGCTATAGCGCTTAGGAAGAACGTTAACGAAGCTCAACTTGATAGTGTACTGACCAACCTGCCAACCGCAGCCCGTGACTTCTGGTGCCCATAGTTGTCATTGTTATTAGAAAAGTGTGAGCGCATTGTAGTAGCAACAGTTAGTGAGCGATCGCCGCCTAACAATAGGCTCTGAGGTAGACGATTGCTTAGGTTAAAATTCAGGAGTAATGTTGCAACGAGGTCAAGGCAATGACAGTTCGCCAACCCCGCTACAGTAAAGAGGAATTCGCTCGACGTGGCGACGAGATTTATGAATCTCAAGTGCGTTCTCAAGTTGAGGAAGGTAATCATGGCAAGATTGTGGCGATCGACATCGAAACTGGAGCCTTTGAAGTGGCAGACACGACGATCGAAGCGACCGATCGCCTTTATGAGCGTGTGCCCGATGCACAGCCTTGGGTAATTCGGATTGGACATCGCACCGTTTATCGGTTTGGTTCGCGGAGCCTGAAGAAGCCAGTATGATGCAAGGTTTCGTGAATCAAAGTTGTGAAGCGATCATTCCGGTGGTTGTTGGTCATAGCAGAGCACGTCAGCAAATGGTTCAGGTAGTGGTCGATACAGGCTTTACCGGATTTTTGTCGCTCCCATTATCTATCATTGAGTCGCTGGAATTGCCTTGGATATTCCGCGATTCCGCAACGTTGGGCGATGGTAGTGAAGTTCTTTTTGATATGTATCGCGCCTCTGTCATCTGGCATGGACAATATCAAGTTGTGGATGTGGCAGCATCAGAGGCAGAGCCGCTTATCGGCATGAGTTTGCTGTATGGCTCTAAACTTCAAATTGAAGCAGTTGAGGGCGGCATTGTGGCGATTGAAACCATGATGTAGTTAATGGTCATTTCGTTGAGGCAAGGTCTAACAATGCTGTTGGAGCAGCGGAAAGAGTCTTCTCGCTTCGTTGATAGTTCTTTCGTCGTCGCGCAACAGAACCGTTAACTGGCTAAGTTTAGGGGTAGAGAATGGCGGTAAGTCAATAATTCGACATTGCATGGGGTGCGATCGCAGTGCCATATCCAACTTTCAATGACTGCGGATGGTGGTTGATACTAATAATGTGTTTGAAAGTTCCACCAAACAGGGCGGTGCTTCAGTGATTTTTGTGAATCGTTATTCATATCGAAGCACTTCTAAAATGCGGTTTCGCAACGGTTCAACAATTCTCTCTTGTAGTGATTTAGGTTCTTGAGACAAGGCTTCTGTCACCTGCTCTAAAACCTTAAATACTAGAGGAATTTCTAATTGAAGCTGGTTGAGAGTGTCGCGTTGAGCAAATACATGCTGAGGCGTTCCTTCTAAAATGAGTTGCCCTTTGTTGAGGATAAAAATCCAGTCGGCCCAACAGTAGGCTAAATCTAAATCGTGAGTGGCCATGACGATCGTCGTTCCCCTTTGGTGAATCTGACGTAGTTTTGCCATCAGATCGCGGGTTTGACGTGGGTCGAGGTAGGCCGTTGGCTCGTCTAACAGCAATAGTTCTGGCTCAAGCACCATGACATCGGCGAGAGAAACGCGCTTTTTTTGCCCCAAACTTAAGTGATGAACGGGACGGGCGGCCAGTTCAGTAAGGTTGAAAGCGGCGATCGCATCCCCAACTTTTTGAATCACGTCTGCATCTGGCAAACCTAAATTACACAACCCATACGAGATATCTTCTTCAACAGTAGAGGCCACTAGCTGCTGTTCGGGATCTTGAAAAACTAGCCCGACTTTTTGACGAAGATTGAGCAAAGAGGAGCGACCCCTTGCGGGTAACTCGAAGCGATCGTAGCGAAGCGGTGAACCTTGCCAATGAATTCGTCCTTTTTGGGGTTTGTAGAGTCCGTTTGCTAAGAGAAACAGCGTGGTTTTGCCGCAGCCATTTTGACCAATTAAGGCACAGCGTTTGCCCGACGGAATGCGTAACGTGAGATTCTCAAGGGCGGGTTGATCACTACCAGGATAGGTGTAGCCAACTTGCTCAAATAGAAGCATAGTGCCATCCCGTGAGCATGACTAAGATGACACACCCTAACAATGCCTCAAAGCTGTAACGTTTGGAGGGGTAATAACGCCGCGAGTGACATACCCGAAACTCTCCAGTAAAGCCACGGGATTCTAACGCGAGAGAGCCTTGACGATAGTTTTCTAAGGTACGACGAAGGAGTTGCCCAATTAGCAGCCCCAGACTTTTGATCCAAAGTTTTCGAGTATTGTAGCCGTTGCGCGATCGCTGCGCCATCCAAATCTCATTCGCCGTGCGTAACAACACAAAGATAAATCTGTACATCAACATCAAGAGATCAACTAATAATACAGGGCACTCAACGCGACGCAGAATGTCTAGAACTTCAGTAAAGGGAATGGTAAACATGACAAAATAAATACAGGCAGTAGAGGCGATCGTTCGTGCCCCTAATTCACTGATCTGCTGCATTCCTTGATGGCTTAGATAAACAAAATGATTACCTAAAGCAAAACCCTGCCAGATGTCTGTTTGCACAAAAGATAAATTAGATAATGCAACGCTATTGATAACAAATGCTGGCAAACTCGTAAGCAAAAATCCAACAGGAATGGAAAGAAGCCGCAAATAGATTGAGACTGGAATTTTGGCATAAACGACAATCCAGATGCTCACCCAAGCAGTAATAAGGATCTGTATGGGAGTAGAAGTGCAATAGGTAATCGACAAAAGCACGATCGCAAACAGCAACTTTTGACTCGGTGGCAAGTGGCGTAGTCGATTGGTGTAAGCGATCGTATCAATTTGCAGGGTCATGTTTGGCAGAATACAGGCTATTGATCATCCTTGCGCTGCTGCGATCGACCTTTGTATAAGCCCAGAATGTAACCTGTGATGCCTGCCCCGATCGCCGCTTGAGCTGCAAATAAGAAAGTTTGCACTTCGGGGCCAGAATCCTTGAGCACAGGCTGAAACCAGGGTTTGTAGTCCGGTCGAATCTCTTGAATTGCAGTTGAATTGTGACCGTCGGTTGCTCCAAACTCTCTGCCCTGGAGAACTAACAAAGGGCCAAGCGATAAAACAACTACGCCGATGAGTAATAGCCAGTTCGATCGTTTATTCATCATTATTGTGGTTCTCTTAATGCTTTCAGGGTTTGCAGTTCTTGTTCTCCATAATGCTGTAGCCAGTTCCAAACTAGTACCGTGAGCAACCCTTCAGTCACGGCTAGGGGAACTTGGGTAATGGCAAAAATACCTGCAAACTTGAGAAATGACGCAATAAAGCCACCTTGCACAGCAGGAAATGCTAATGCAAGTTGTACGGCGGTTACCAGATACGTGATCAAATTTGCCAACGCCGCGGCTAAAAAGATTGCAACCTTTTGATACCCAGTTCGCAATACAAGATGGTAGGTGAAATAGGCCACGTAAGGACCCACGATCGCCATCGACACCATATTTGCACCCAGCGTTGTCAAGCCTCCATGCGCCAGCAACAACGCCTGAAAGAGCAAGATTAATCCCCCCAGCACAGACATCACGGAAGGGCCAAACAAAATTGCGCCCAGCCCAGTCCCCGTCGGGTGAGAACAGCTTCCCGTCACCGAAGGAATTTTGAGCGCTGACAAGACGAAGGTGAATGCGCCTGATAATGCCAGCAGTAGTTTGAGTTCGGGGTTTTGTTGAGTAATGCGGGTGAGCGATCGTAGCCCCAGCAAAAAGAACGGCAGCGCGACCGCCCACCAAAAGATTGCCCACCACACAGGCAAAAACCCTTCTGAAATGTGCATCGCGTAAGCAGGACTTGCTGAAGCTAGAAAAAGATAGCAACTTAAGCCAGCCATCAATCCCAGGCTGACCCATTTTCGACGTGTCTTCATCCTGTACCTCGCAGATAAGACGATGGGCGCGATCGGCAGGCATTCTGGCTCAAGAGTAGATTGATGAACGAATCAAAACTCTCTTACAGTTGCGGGACAGCGGTAGAATCACACTACACTTTCCCTGTTTCCTCCGACGGCTGCTCCCCGTCAGAACCGATACGTGGAATTTAGCATACTGGATCAAAAGCAAATTAGAAAGGAATTTGCCTCGATCGTTACACTGCGGTTTTCGCAACAGTCTGGCTGGCGGTTCAAACCGCGCCTACAAGAACGACTCATAGCAATTTACTCAGTGACAGTCAGGCTAACTTTGGCTTCTCGAAGATCATTAAATGCTGCTGAGGTAAACCGTTTCTAGTTTCCTGATAGATTAATCCGACTTCTGCCATTTCTTTTTTGACTTGTGCTTGCGTCATTTTGTGCAGCGCTTTGATCAAAATTAAAGGATTCTCATCGCGATATTCAACAAGCGCCACTTTTCCTCCGGGTTTTAAGGACTTGACGATCGCCGCCATCATCTCTTGGGGATACTCAAATTCATGATATGCATCGACCATCAACGCCACATCAACACTGTTTTCGGGCAGATTGGGATTGGTGACACTGCTCAAAATAGGCTCGACGTTGGCAATGTGTTTTTTGGCTTTGAGGTCGTTGAGAATCTCGATCATTTCGGGCTGAATGTCTACTGCAAACACCTTGCCCTGAGACAGACGAGGCGCAATCCGAAAGCTAAAATAACCCGTCCCTGCACCAATGTCGGCAACCACATCGGTCGGTTTGAGATCGAGGGCAGTGATCACTTTTTGCGGTTGTTCTTCGCCCGATCGTCGGGGACGCTCTAACCAACCTGCACCTTCGTGACCCATCACCTGAGCAATTTCACGATCGAGATAAAATTTACCAATGCCATCAGAACTATGCTGCAATCGTTCTTCGTACACAGATGTATCGGCTAAAACAACGCTAGGCGCATCGACCCAACAATGCAGCGTGAATAGAACCAGCAATACAACACGCAAAACTTTTTGAATGAACATGAGTACTTTTCTCAAACAACTTGTCAAACCACTTGTCAAACAACTTGATAGACAAACCGAAAGGTCGCCCACTCATTGATATCGAGCAGATAACTTTCGATCGCTCCTACCGTCTTCTCAGCATTCTGACTCGCTTGATGCAGGTCTTTGAGAATCGCTTGGGCCACTTCTAAAGGTCGCTCAATAGAGCGAATTCCTGACTGTGAGGGCGACTGCACCAGGCTTTGAGTTTGGCTAAAGGGCATACGGCTACAAATTAGGTGAGTTTCGGCAAGCCCGATCGGACTGCGAACCGTCCATTCCAGCGTCGGCACCGTCAGCACCGTTTTGGGAGAAACCGCCGCCTCATCTGCCCAAATCACAAACGACTGACCGCTATTATCCAACCCCAACAACACAAAATAAAGCGGCTGATCTCCCTGATTTTCGAGGCGATATTGCAGGGAAGTGCCGATCGCCAGCGTCAAGCGTTTGCCTTCTTGAGCGCCTGCATTGGAAACCATTCCTTGAGAAATACGAGCCGTCTTTTGCTGGATCAAAACCCGCTCTAAAGAAGACTTCTCAATCAATTCTGCTTGAATTCCCAACGTCTGCGATCGCGTATTTACCGTCAGATTCAACAATTTTGCGGCGAGTAACCGTTGCAGGTGAGGCACCAATCGTTTGACGGCTAGCTTGACCGCTTCGCCCGATTCTCCACTGGTGTTGGCGATCGCCACTTGTCCCTGCGAAAACAACCCATACCCCGAAGGCGGCACTACTCCGGAGATCGGCGCGGTCGGCAAAGCGGCCACCTGAGTCGTCTCGCGCACTTTACCAAACAAAAAATCTGCCGCCTGCTCCCCCGCAATCACGGCTGACACGGAGGAAATCGCCGAAAACGCACTCACCGCATCGACTCGTTCAATTCGCTCTAGGCTGCTCTCGATCGCCACCGTCAGCCCCAGATTGTGAGGAATGATTCGTACCGCTTCTTGTACCCATTGCCCGACCTGAAGGGGAGCCGCAGAATTTTCGCTTTGAATTTTTGCCTTTGCGGTCAGCCCGTCTTTGGCGTAAATCTGGAGGCGAGTCCCGGTCGAAACCGTCAATAGAGCCTGGGTGCCTTGTTCGAGTTGAGCGGGTAAACTTGCTAACCAAACTTGAGCAACGGTGTCCTCGATCGCGGTGATCACTCCATCTGCCCCCGCATCGGATAACTGAATGTGATAAGGCTTTAAGGGACGATCGCGGCTTTTCTGACCTGCTAGATTGGGCTGTTGAGTATCCACTCGCCCGATCGCTTCGGCTGTTTGAGTCAGACTAAATCGCAGGGTTGTCGCGGGCGTTGAATGCCAGAGTTGTTGCGTTAAATAGTAAGTAAACAGTCCCGCACTAAAGCCATTCCATCGAGCTTCGCTGGCTGTTTGGGAAGCAGTTGCCGCCGTCAACACTACACCTGGAATTTGACCCGATCGTCGCTGTACACCCACCTGAGCGCGATCCAGACTCAACGCCGCCAAACGTTGTTCTTGAAACGCCAATTCTGCATCATCTAATCGAGCCATCGGCAAACTGGGACGCGATCGCACCCGCAAATTTCCTAAAAGGTTCATACCCGAATAGACATAACCTGCATCCAGAACTGTTGTCACCTGGTCAGTTGACAATGATTTGAGCAAGAGTAACAGCGTTTCTTCGGTTAGTCCGATCGCAGATTCATCAAAAGCGGGTTCGTCACTGGTGATTAACTGAGTTTGTGACTCTTCGATCGTCGTTCCCGTATTGATCAAATTCCCATAGCCACTAAAGTGAAAAACGACCACATCGCCCGACTTAGCCTGATTGATCAAATGTTGAGTGAAGGCGGTCTCAATGTGCGATCGTGTCGCCTGCTGATCGGTCAAAACCAACACATCTGAGGGATGAAACCGAAAGCGATGAATCAAGAGTTCTCGTTGCAGTTCGACATCAGTTAGACAGCCATTGAGACTTGCGCCCCGATATTGATTGATGCCTACCAGCAGCGCCAATCGACGAGTTGTAGGCTGTGCCAGCACTTGAGAATAGCGATCGGGTGCGACCGTCAGGCCGCCCAGTCCTGCCAAAAGTAGTCCCGTCTGTTGTAAGAACGATCGTCGTTTCATGTCAACGCTCCAGCCCTGCTAACAGCGTAACAGGAGGGATGAGGGATGAAGTCTAAATCTAGTGTAGGGTAGTACCTTCGTGAATATCATGGCCCTGAGCAACCCCGGAGGATTGCCCCTACAACCAATTACAACTCACTCAGCAAGGACAAACATCAACCGAAATCGAACCCAGAACCGCCTCCTAACAAAACCCCCTTTCATCCCTCATCCCTCATCCCTCATCCCTCATCCCTCATCCCTCATCCCTCATCCCTTCGTCCCTTCTTCTAAATTCCATCTCCCCAAACTTCCGTCGGCACCTTCATCGCTCGTGCAAGTTCTGCGGCCACTTCGGGGCGAGAAAATTCGGGCGGGGGCAATTCTCCTCGGCGCAGCATTTCTCTCACTTTGGTGCCAGAGAGGTGAACTCGCTCATCAGGACTGCTAGGGCTAGTTTTGCTGGTGGCCATTCCCTGGGTGCGTTTGCAGTAGAAGGCATGTTCAAACTTCATCGGCGTGATCCCTAACGCCAGCGGATCAAACTCGTCAAAAATATACTGAGCATCATAAGTGCCGTAATAATCACCAACGCCAGCGTGATCACGTCCCACAATAAAGTGAGTACAGCCATAATTCTTTCTGAGAATGGCATGAAATACCGCTTCACGAGGGCCCGCGTAACGCATCGCAGACGGATTGATCGCCAAAATTACCCGATCTTTGGGAAAGTAATGTTCCAGCATGATCTCGTAGCAGCGCATCCGAATCTCAGCAGAAATATCATCGTCCTTTGTCACACCTACCAACGGATGAAGAAACAGCCCATCTACCGTTTCTAAAGCACATTTTTGAATGTATTCGTGAGCGCGGTGAATGGGATTGCGAGTTTGAAAGGCAACGATCGTTTTCCAGCCTTTTTCTCGAAACAGCGTGCGGGAGTCGATCGGGTCAATCTGATAAGTCGGAAAATAAGGATGAGCGTCTCGTTGCAGCATCCAAATCGGCCCGGCTAGATAGACTGCTCCTTGCTTATAAACCACTGCGACACCGGGATGTTTTTCTTCGTTGGTGCGGTAGACGTGCAGGGCTTCGTGGAGTTTGTCGTAGGTGTATTTTTCTGTGAGTTCCAAAACGCCGATAAACCGACCCGCTGCATCATCCAGGCGCACCAGACTACCTGCTTTGAGCGGCGCGGCAACATCTTCGGTAACAGGCAGCGTCACTGGAATCGCCCAGGGCAAGCCGTTAGAAAGGTGCATTTCGTTGACGACGCGATCGTAGTCTGCCTGCCCCATAAACCCAGTGAGCGGACTAAACCCACCAATGGCAATCAAAACCAGATCAGAAGCGGCACGTTCATCAAGTTGGACTCTAGGTAGATGGTCAGCTTTTGACAGGAATTCTTCTTTTTGGGCGGGGCTGGCAATGCGGTTGATCAGTTGCCCACCGTGGGGAGCAATGACATCAGAGTAACTCATAATGAATGTAGGGACGTGAAAGAATCTCCCCCTTCTCAGTCAGAAAAAGGGTCTTAATTGAGGTTACCAGGATTACGATCGAGAAACATGCTTTAGCGTTGAGAAGACAATTAGCGTTGAGAAGACACAATGGCAGATTATCAGAAGATCGAGTATCGAATTGGCAAAGATGGCAAAATTGTTGAAACGGTTCTCAATGCGTCGGGAGGGAGTTGTACGTCAACTACAGCAGGACTTGAGCAGGCATTAGGCAAAGTCGAGTCTCAGGAATTTTTACCCGACTATTATCAGACCGAAGAAGAGACGATCGCAGAAACCGTGGAGAGCGATCGCACTTAAAATCATGAATCCAATAAGTCTTATTACTTCGGTTGCAAATCCAGGTTGCCTCCCAAAGCTCTCATATTTGTCGTGCAACGCCTCCAAGTGAATAAACCTCTAAATCTGTAAATGACGATCGACCACGACCAAAACTTCAAAGAACTGATCTC
>NZ_JBJPHU010000278.1:0-1568 GCF_052939515.1 Phormidesmis sp. 146-33 | reverse complement strand
TCTTTTGAGAGGCCGAAATTCCGGTCGTCGGCTCGTCCAAAATCAGCGTTTTGGCACCCAACGACAACAGCCGCAAAATCTCTAACTGCTGCCGTTCGCCGACGGTGAGATTGCCTAAAATTTCGTTGGGGTTGAGATTAAAATTCAACTGATGTGACAATCGCTCAAGGTCACGCTGCGATCGTCGTCGATCCAAAAATAGATTCCCGCTTTTGCCAACCATGAAATTGTCTAACACCGACAGCGGCGGAAAGTCTAGCGGATCTTGGTGCAGCATCCCCACCCCGTGAGCGATCGCATCTGCGGGCGTTTTGATTTCGACCGCCTGACCATCCAGGAGAACCATTCCCGAATCGCGACTGATAAAGCCACTCAAAACCTTGACCAGCGTACTTTTTCCGGCTCCATTTTCGCCCAACAGCCCATGAATTGTCCCGGCAGCGATCGTCAGCGACAGGTCATCATTGGCCTGCACCGTTCCAAAGCGTTTGCTGATGTGTTGTAGTTCAACCTTCATGGGGATAGTGGGTGATGGAGCGTTGTGTTTGCGGTCATTTCGACCCCTTGCGGGTCAAGCTTTTGCTTCCCAGGCTGCCAATTCTGGAGGACTTTTAGCAAAGAGTTCTGACCTAAAGTTTGCCAATCAATCGAACAACGTCTCGAATCCACCGTTGGAGTAGGGTCAGGACGTGAAGAGCAGCGGGAGCGAGGCAGTGATGGATGAGCAGGGAGCGATCGTAAATTCATAAACCGTCCATGCCTCCATTCTCCACCTCTGCCCGTGAGGGTTGCAGAACGCTACTTACTCGGCCCCTCCATGCCTGCTAACAATTGTGGCAGATACCAGATTTGCTGGTCGGTGGCCTTCTCGCCCGCGTTCAAGAACGGCGTTCCATCTTGGAAGTTCATCGGCCCTTTGAAAGGATCGATGCTGCCGTCTCCTAACCCTTTGACAAACTCATCAATGAATTTTTTGTTTTCACCCAGCGCTGTACCAGGATTGAAGCCGATCATATTCGTACCGGGATTGTTGATGTCTTGCCAGTTGGGCCCCGACCAGACAAACTCACTCGTAAATTTGCCGTCTTTTGCCTTTTTGATGGCATCGGCGTAAGGAGAAGCCCAATTGTAGTAAGGCGTGCCCAAACAGATGTCAGGAGCCAGATTACAGCCCGTTGCCAGGTCATAATGCGTAAATTTCACTTTCTTACCTGCTTCGGCCGCTTTCTTGCCTTGGACGGCCGCTTCTGGCGTATCGATGCCAGACATCACCACGTCAAATCCCCCGTTGTAGAAGTCATCGGCCACCTTGGTCGGGTCAAGCGTTTTGCCAGGAATGTTGAACCAGAAGCCAATCCAGGTGACTTTGAAATCAAGGTCGGCGGCGGGCTTTTTGCGGTAGTTTTCCCAGCAGTATTTGGCACCCATAAAGGCAGACGAAGCGTAGCGGCGCGTTTCATCATTGATTAGCGGGCCGAGGTAGCCGATTTTGCCTGTTTCGGTGCCCAGGGCGGCCGCGCAGCCAGCAATCATTTTGCCGTACTCCATCCTGCCCATGATGTTGCTGA
>NZ_JBJPHU010000068.1:0-36324 GCF_052939515.1 Phormidesmis sp. 146-33 | reverse complement strand
CGTCAAATTGCAGGGGCTGACTGGGCGGACGGGCGGTTAGTAAGTAATAAAAGAGGGCGACGAGGGCGTAGAGGTCGATCGCAAATCGATTGTCACCGAGCCAAGAGGCATCAGGCGGGGCGAATGAGTTAAGGTCGGCGGCGGAGTTTTGTGAGGGGGTCACAGAGGTTGCTAGGTCGTGAGCAATCCCAAATCCAACCAAAACGGCGAGATTAGTTCCTTGTCGGCGAATTACTGTTTGAGGCTTGAGGTTGCGGTGAATCAGTCCGTTGTGGTGAGCGACTGCCAGAGCCGCCCCGATTTGCCGAATAAAATAGACGGCTTGAGCTTCGGTGAGTGCGCCTTTGACCTGGATGATTTCGGCCAGGGTTCTTCCGGGCACCTGATCCATGACGATAAAGGGCAGATTTTCTTCTTGAAAAAAGTCGAGAACCCGGACGATGCTAGGGTGCTGACTTCTCGCTAAAAGGCGGGTTTCTTCGACAAAGCGCTGGTGCAGGTGAGGAAAGCTACGGGTAATTTGCAGGCTGGGGTCGATCGTCTTGACGACTACTGTTTGATTTAAATAGGTCTGGGTGGCTAGATAAGTGATGCCAAAATCTTGATTGCCCAACGCCTGATTGAGCAGATATTTTCCGCCCTGGAGAGTGATTCCCGCTTTAAGTTCCATCGCTGTCTCTCTGCACAGTTCAAACCATGCTACCCCTTTCGGGCAGATTTACCTAGAATCAGGAACTAGGAATTTTTCAGCACTTTGGCAGAGGATGGTGTTGGGCTAGATACGCTTCTGCCTGAGAGCGATCTCTTTGAGTTACCCGCAAGGGGTCGCTTTGAGTTACCCGCAAGGGGTCGCTCAATTCTCCATCCAGCGTAGCCGCCCACAAATCGTCCAAAATTTGCTTAAACTGAGGGCCAGGTTTGTATCCCAACCGTTGCAAATCCTTCCCGTCGATCGCGGGTTTCACCGTTGACCAGACCGTGACGTAGCGCCAAATTTGTCTGCGAATCGGTTCCTTCGGAGTTGCGCCTTGCGCTAATCGCGCACTCTTGACCGCCACTAAAACGAGCATCGGCAGATCATAAGGTTTGAGCAGTCGAGCGATTTGACTGGGACGATGACAGTGAGGCAGATTCTCGTCTAGGTGATGTTGAACTGTCTCTAACTGGGAGAGGCGATCGCGGCTATCACTCGCAAGTTGCAGATTTTGGGCGACCGGAAGGCGATCGGCGGGATCAAGCTGCGCGATCAAAACTTCTAGCCGCAGTTGCCAGGGGGTGAGGGTTTGCAAACGATCGCAGGCAATTAGCTTTTCTACAAATCGCAGTTGCCAACTCACGGCTTGATCGAATTTCAGATTGGGATGAATGCAGCGCAAGGCTTGCAGGTCGTCTAGCTTCTCCAGGGCTGCCTTCCAGTAAGGGGCTTGCAGACTGTATTTGAGTTCTGATTTGAGGCGAGTTTGCAAAGCGGGCGCGTTGACCCGTCCGGCGACTTTTTGAATCTGTTCGTAAATGCCACTGGCGATCGCGTGACGAATGTAGCCTTCGGTCTGTGGCTCGATCTCAAACCCCAACCGCACCGCAAACCGGACTGCCCGATAAATGCGCGTCGGATCTTCGATAAAGCTGTTGGTGTGGAGGACACGAATCTGTTCTGTTTGCAAATCGAGAACGCCGCCAAAAAAATCCAACAGATCGCCAGAGCGCGGATTCGTCAATCTCAGGGCCAGCGCATTAATGGTGAAATCTCGACGATACAAATCTTGCCGAATCGAACTCGCCTCTACTTCTGGATTAGCTGCCGGGTAGGGATAAAACTCCGTCCGAGCCGTGGCGATGTCAATCCACAGCGAATCGAAACCGGGATCTTTGTGCCACAGCAGCGCTGCTGTTTGAAACTTGCCATGCACCTCCAGACGAGCGGTGGGATAAAGCGTTTGCAACGATCGCGCTAATTCCACACCTGCGCCCACGTCGGTTGATCGATGGTAGCCATCCACCACCAGATCAATGTCCGTAATCATCACATCCGAATCGGCTAACAACAGATCGCGCACCGCACCCCCCACTAGATAAAGGTGCCAGCCTCGCAGTTCGGCTTGTTGGGCGGCGATCGTCAAGATTCTCCGGAGATTTTCAGGAAGTCGATCGAGGGTTGGAGGGTTAACTTTTGAGATTTGAGTGAACGGCTCCTTGGTTCTGCTCTGCTCCCCGGTTTCTTGTTGATGAATCTGTCTCAGCACATCCGTTCGCGTCACAATGCCCACTAGTTGACCTTCCTCCAAAACGGGAAGCCTCCCGATGTCATAGGTGACCATCAGAGATTCGATTTCGGGGAGGCGTGTGTCGGGCGCGATCGTCTTCAAATTCGTCGCCATATAGCCCTTAACTGGAGCGTGACTAAACCCGTGATGTAGGGCAATGTCCAGATCGCGACGCGACACAATGCCGACAAGCTGATCTTGAGAATCCACCACCGACAAGCCAGAATGCCCATAGCGCAGCAAAATTCTTTGAGCTTCGGCGATCGTCGTCTCAGGGCGAATTGTGCGAACCGGAGCCGACATCAACTCACGGGCGATCGGCGGCTGGGGAATCTGAGCGCTCAAGGCAGTAACCAACTGTGCCAAAAGGTCTGGATCGCCGTCTCGCACCGTGACCGCTGCCGCTTGAGAATGTCCGCCGCCCCCCCAAGGTTTGAATAGCGCATTGAGATGGGTGCCTGGGATGCGCGATCGCCCAATCACGGTCAAAACATTGGCCTCCGACTGATTTGCCCCGCGACAGTATTGGTGGGCCAACAGCAGCGCATCACTTTCAGTCATGTCAATCAATCGAGACGCAAGGCTAGACAGTCCTGGCACATAGTCCTCTGTTTTTAACAGCACCCATGAGACGGTGTAGCCCTCCATGACTTCTGACTGCAAGGTGTCCAAAGCTTGACTGAGCAGCGTTTGCAGAGTCGGAGAAAGTCCAGGATCGACGTAATGGGCGATCGTTCGCAAATTTGCCCCCTGCGTCATCAACCACGCCAACGCTGTCGCATCTCGTGCAGTCGTCTGCTCAAACGTCAGTGATCCCGTATCGACGTGAATACCCAGCGCCATGACGGTGGCTTCTACAGCATTGAGTGAAACTTTCGCTGACTGGAGTTTTTCTACAATTAACGTCGTCGTCGCCCCAACCGATTCCACACAAAGCTGATGAGTGGGAATGTCACAATCTGCTGCTGAATGATGGTCATAGATTGTGATCGTCAGGTTGGGCAGATCAAACCATTCCGCCATTTTGCCGAAGCGATCGCGCCGTTGAGCATCCACCAAAGAGAGCGCATGAATGGTATCGGAAGCAATCGATCGCCGCTCAATCAAAGCAAACTCATCGCGATGCAGCGCCAAAAAATCTCGCACCGTCGGATGGGCACCCCCCGCCAAAACGATCCGCGATCCCGGTAAGAGACGAGTCAGCCCTACGGCCGCCCCCAGCGTGTCAAAATCTGCCGTCGTATGGCATAGAATCAGGTGCATTTTTCTGATAGGTTACTTTCATGGGCTGGTGATAAGTGCAGTCTATCTGCCGCCAAAGCTGGGTTTATTTATTTGTTGAGTTTGGGAGAAAAAAATGTCAATTTTGTTTCAGATTGCCTTAGCTGCTCTCGTTATCTTCTCATTTGTCATGGTGATCGCAGTGCCCGTTGCCTACGCTTCCCCTCGCAATTGGGATCAGTCAAAGCGGTTATTGCTTTTGGGGTCGGGACTTTGGATTATTTTGGTTTTTGCCGTGGGCGCACTCAATTTCCTGGTTGCTTAAATTTCAAGTCACCTCTCAAAATATGCTGAATGACGAACACAGGCGTTGCAATTCAGACGCTATCTTTTGTTGCAAAACAAGTTAAGACCTAATTCGTCATTCAGCCACCCCAAAATTATCTTTCTTAAGTTGATTCTTAAGTTGATTATGAATGTTTAGAGAGGTGAATTATTTTCTCTAATACCCAGAAAACCTATCTCAACTATAAAACCCACATAAATTCACTAAATTAGCTCTGTTCAAAAGTTGACGATGCCGCTAGATTAAGTGGATATCCGGAAGAACTCATCTTTTGGATGAAATGCGGTTCATAAAGAATAGATTCAAAGATGCTTTTAAAGGCGTTTTGAGACTCATTCTGAGATCGTAGCTGTGAATCATTGATACTTAGATTGAAACAATGACATTATTTGAAGGATCGTTTGCTCATTCCGATAGTTTCCGATTTGCGATCGTGATCGGCCGATTTAACGACATGATCACCAACAAACTTCTAGAAGGCTGTCAAGACTGCCTCAAGCGCCACGGTGTAAACGTCGATGTTGACTCTCAAGGAACTCAGGTCGATTATGCCTGGGTGCCCGGTTGTTTTGAGTTGCCCCTTGTCGCCCGACAGTTGGCGCTCTCTGGTCGCTACGATGCCATCATCTGTCTGGGAGCCGTGATTCGCGGTCAGACTCCTCACTTTGACTATGTATCCTCCGAAGTCTCTAAAGGGATCGCGGCGGTTGGCTTTCAGACCGGAGTCCCGGTAATCTTTGGGGTAATCACCGCTGACACCATGCAGCAGGCTTTAGAGCGGGCGGGCATCAAGAGCAATAACGGCTGGGGCTATGGGATGAATGCCCTAGAGATGGCCAGTCTGATGCGACAAATCAAAGGCAGCACATCACACTTTACTAATGGAACTAATGGAGCGCTTTCTCCGGCGGCTCACCATACGCTCTCTGCCTCAATGCACAGTGCTGTTGCCGAAGCGTCTGAGTAGCGTAGACTCCTAAAGCTTTATCCTGCTCAGTGTTGCCCCCACTGGGTTTGTAGGTGAGTTGCTTGCCTCTAGCGATCGCCGTTACGATCCTGGGATTAAATTCCAGGTTTCAAATTGTCTTGAAGATTTGCTACCAATTTTGTGCTATAAATCTACAGTAATCTCATCTAAAAACCGGAGATTAAAGGTTGATGAGAAGCTCAAAGTTCTTGGACTCTCTCCGTAAGTCCTGAATGCGATTAACTTTCCTCATCCCTCACCGTTCTTAAGAGGTTTCTTGTCGTGGGCATTGTAGTCGAAGACGTATCTAAACAGTTTGGCAGCTTTCAGGCACTCGATCGCGTCAATCTAGAAATCAAAAGTGGCTCTCTGGTCGCGCTGCTGGGCCCGTCTGGATCAGGAAAATCGACGTTGTTGAGGCTGATTGCAGGGCTAGAAAACGCCGATGTGGGCAAGATCTGGCTGACGGGAGAAGATGCCACCGATCGCAGCGTACAAGATCGCAACATCGGATTTGTCTTTCAGCACTATGCCTTGTTCAAACATTTGACGGTGCGGCAAAATATTGCCTTTGGAATGGAGATTCGCAAAACTGAGAAAGGGAAGGTCAAAAAGCGCGTCGAAGAACTGCTGGATCTGGTGCAACTGGGCGGACTGGGCGATCGCTATCCGTCTCAACTTTCAGGAGGGCAGCGCCAACGGGTGGCCCTCGCTCGTGCTCTGGCGGTTGAGCCTAAAGTATTGCTGCTAGATGAGCCGTTTGGGGCGTTGGATGCCAAAGTCCGCAAAGATTTGAGAGCGTGGCTGCGTCGTCTGCATGATGAAGTCCATGTCACGACCGTTTTTGTGACTCACGATCAGGAAGAAGCGATGGAAGTCGCCGACGAAATTGTCGTGATGAACAAGGGCAAAATCGAGCAAATTGGCACGCCCGCCCAAATCTACGACCATCCGGCAACCGCCTTTGTGATGAGCTTTATTGGCCCGGTGAATGTGTTGCCCAGTTCGTCTCATCTGTTTCAAAACAATGGCTTTGACTCAGCCAATCCTGAGATGTTTTTGCGGCCGCACGATATTTTGGTAGAAACCTCGCCCAATGGCAGCACTGTCGCTGCTAGAGTGACTCGCCTGATTCATCTGGGTTGGGAAATTCAAGCAGAACTGACCCTCGACGACGGACAGGTGATGACCGCCCATCTGACCCGCGATCGCTTCGACGAATTAAAGCTAGAACCGGATCAGCGTGTCTATATCAAGCCCAAGGATGCCAAGTCTTTTCCGCTCTACTATTCAATCTGATACTATTCAATCTGAGTCGTTCAAAGATTCCAGAATTCTGCCTCAGAGGTGACTCAGATGTGAAACCATTCTGGAGAGCAAGGCACGATCGCGCGATCTTCCTTTATCCTTGCGGTGTGGTTTTCAGGAAACGGTATGGATAAATATGTGGAAGTTTTGCCCGATCTAACGACGCTGGTAGAGCGATCGCGGCAAATCGTCGTTCAGAAACTACAAGCGGCGATCGCTGAACGGGGAATGGCGACGATCGCGCTGGCAGGTGGCGGTACTCCCAAACCCTTGTACGAAAAGCTGGCGAGTGAATCGTTGCCGTGGGATAAAGTGCACATTTTTTGGGGCGATGAGCGCTACGTTTCTCCAGATCACCCAGACAGTAACCAGCGAATGGCCCGATTAGCCTGGTTAGATAAAGTAGACATCCCATCAAAAAACATTCATCCGATGCCGACTGATGAAGCCGATCCGGCGATCGCGGCTCAAAAACACGCAGCCGAACTGCAAGAATTTTTTCAGACTCAATCGGGTGAATTTCCATCCCTGGATGTGATCTTGCTAGGAATCGGTGATGATGCTCATACGGCTTCGCTGTTTCCTCACACAGACGCATTGCAGGTGTGCGATCAGCTAATCACTGTAGGCAACAAAGACGGTCAGCCGCGTATCACCTTTACCATTCCTCTAATCAATCAAGCGCGTACCGTTCTTTTTATGGTAGCCGGAGCTAACAAACAGTCTGCGCTGGCTCAGATTTTTGCGCCCGTTGCGGATGGAAACACCTACCCTGCCCGGTTTATTCAAGCCCAAGCGGAATTGTGGTGGCTCCTCGATCGACCCGCCGGAGAGAACCTGGCAGAGACCTGAATTCTAAGACGTGAATTCTAAATAGAAGGTGACGCAAACTCCTTCCTCTGACCAGTCTTCCTCTATCATTAACTTTGGTGAATGGGGAACCTGCATGATCGTTTGTCCAAATTGTAATCATCAAAATCCGGAGGGTGCCGTTCAGTGTGAGGCTTGTTATACGCCCCTTCCGGCAACGATGCAATGTCCAAACTGTGGCGCGACCGTCCAGGCAGATGCTAGCTTTTGTGGTCAGTGCGGCTTTAATTTGAGGACAGCCACCATGAGTCAGAGCCATCCGGAAACGCCCGACCCGATCGTGAATCTACCCCCGGATTCGATCGACCTCGATCCCCTGGTTCCCCCCGACCCTTTAGTCGTTTCTCCTGAAATGTCACCCAATCCTTCCCCCGTCGCCTCTGAGCCTGAAGAAGCAGTTATGGCTCCGATTCCTGTCACGCCCGTTGCCTCCAGTGCCACTCAGCTACAGCAACAAAGCGCCAAATTGCTTCACATTCAAACCGATGTGGTGATCGAGTTACCGCCTGGTCTACCTGTCGTGCATTTGGGCAAACCCAACGATCGCATTCCGCCCGATGTAGATGTGTCTGGCTTTCCTGACTCAGAAATTGTCTCGCGGATTCATGCAGACATTCGCATGGAGGGCGATGCTTATTTTATCGAAGACGTGGGAAGCTCAAACGGCACCTATATCAACAATGCGCCATTACCTTTGGGCAATCGTCATCGACTGCGGGCAGGCGATCGCATCTCTCTGGGTAAAGGAGACAAGGTTTCGTTCTTGTTTCAGTTATCCTAAAGTCTGCGTTTGTCTCGTTTACCCACGGTATCTTTAGTAACTTCGGCAATCTGATTGGATAATTCTGGGCTAATTTAGATGGATGACTGTTTTCTTTTTAGATTTTTTCATTCATCACAACTTTAGAATCAAAAGCCTCTCAGGTTGCCCTTTGGTTTGTCTGCCTCTTCATGCTCTCCAGCGAACGTGATTACTCTGACCCTGCTGCACCCCGTCCAGTTAACGCCCGTTCAATGTTGGACTTTTGAGGATGAATCTGTCATTCGCATTGGTCGAGCAACGGATAATCACGTTGTCCTCTACAGTGCGGTGGTTTCTCGGTATCACGTAGAAATCCAGTGTGACAGTGCGGTTTGGGCTGTCTTGAGTCTGGGTGCTAATGGTACGTATGTCGATGGCAAACGCATTGAGCAGGTGCCAATTAAGAATGGGATGATCATTCGTCTGGCGCGATCGGGCCCCAATATTCAGATTCATGTCGGCGTGTCTGCTCGTGCTGAAGCGAAAAAGATCACGGGAGAACGGACGCTTTCTCAGCGACTCAAGCCTGATTTAGAAGAACACTCGCCCGAAAGAGAGTCTACTCAACCGTTGAATTCGGCCGCAGTTGGGGCACAACTTCCCGATCGTAAGACCGCAATGGAGCCACCTCAGCTAAATGTGGTCTGTGCCCACACTCGCAAAACGCCCGATCTGAGATTCTGTATTGATTGTGGTGCGCCGCTCAGAATTCAGCAGGTGATTGGCGAGTATCAGGTGGTCAAACTGCTGGGACAGGGCGGCATGGGCAGCACTTATCTGGTCTGGCGAGATGGTAAGCATCTGGTTCTCAAAACGCTGAACGATCGCTGGCTGGGTGAGCGTAAGGCGGTGGAGCTATTTGAGCGTGAATCCTTTGTTCTCAAGCAGCTAA
Source organism: Phormidesmis sp. 146-33 (assembly GCF_052939515.1). NCBI lineage: Bacteria > Bacillati > Cyanobacteriota > Cyanophyceae > Leptolyngbyales > Leptolyngbyaceae > Phormidesmis > Phormidesmis sp. 146-33. The sequence goes on along the minus strand of NZ_JBJPHU010000068.1, from coordinate 27,654 downwards.
AGCATCCGGGAATTCCTGAGTGGCGAGACTTCTTTATCAAAGCGGGACAGCCGTATTTGGTGATGGAGATGATCTATGGGCGATCGCTGCATCAGCAGGTGAGCAAGTGGGGTGCGGTGCCCCAAAAGCAAGCGATCGCCTGGGTACTGGAACTTTGCGATATTCTGAAGTATCTACATGGACAGTCGCCTGCGGTGATCCATCGTGACATTAAGCCAGAGAATTTGATTCGGCGATCGGTGCCTACGGCTTTTCATGAGGTGACGCTGATTGATTTTGGAGCGGTGCGGCTTTTGGGCTTGCAGTCGGGGACGCGCATCGGTTCGCTCGGCTATACGGCTCCTGAGCAACAAAAGGGCATTGCGACTCCTGCATCTGATCTATATTCATTAGGGACGACGCTGGCGTTTTTACTATCAGGACAAGAACCAGAGGCGTTTTATCGCTACCGAGAACAGGGACATCGCTTTTATCCCGAATATGTGCCAGGTTTGACGACGGAGATTGCTCAGGTGATCCGCAAATTGACGAACCCAGAGGCGAACGATCGCTACCAGTCTGCCCAAGAAGTGGTAGAAGCATTGCGAGAGATCGGATGAGAATGCTGGGCGAAACGAGTTAAAATCGTCTGCCTGGACATTTTTATATTTTCATGAAAATTGCAACCTGGAATGTGAACTCGGTTCGGACGCGCCTGGAGCAGGTGACGCATTGGCTTCAAGAGAATCCGGTTGACGTGCTGTGTCTTCAAGAGACGAAGGTCGTGGATGAGCTATTTCCGCGATCGTCCTTCACGGATCTGGGCTATGAAACTTATATTTATGGTCAAAAAAGCTACAACGGGGTGGCGCTGGTCAGCCGATCGCCACTGTCAGATGTGAGGATGGGCTTTGGGGCCGTTTTGCCAGATGTGGGTGATTTGGATGAGCAAAAGCGGGTGATCATGGGCGTTGTAGACGGCGTTCGAGTAGTGAATTTGTATGTGCCCAATGGATCGGCGATCGACAGTGACAAATACGTTTACAAACTGCACTGGTTAAAAGTTCTGCGCGAATACTTGCAGGTATTACTACAACAGTCCAGCAGTCTATTGGTGTGTGGAGATTTTAATATTGCGCTAGAAGATATCGACATTCACGACCCCAAAAATCGTCAGAAACAAGTGATGGCAACCGATGCAGAACGGGATGCCCTGCGGAATGTTTTGTCCTTGGGACTGTCGGATGCGTTTCGCAAATTTACTTCAGAAGGCGGCAACTTTAGCTGGTGGGACTATCGGACGGGTGCCTTTCGGCGCAATGCAGGCTGGCGAATTGATCACCACTACCTGACCCCGGATTTGTATGAGCGATCGACGAGCTGCACGATCGACACCACCCCTCGCCACCTCACCCAACCCAGCGATCACACGCCTGTCATCGTCGAACTTTAAGTTGAACTTTAGACCATTAACCGCTACCAATAAGAAGTCACAACAGGCAATGATATGTTTTTAGTCACGGGCGCAACAGGTGGATTGGGTCGTCGAATTGTGCGACTTCTGCGAGAGCAAGATTTGGCGGTCAGAGCGTTTGTACGCTTGATGTCAAACTATGCCGAGTTAGAAAATCGTGGGGCAGAGATCTTTATTGGTGACTTGTCCAGAGATCGCGATATTCAAAAAGCCGTTCAAAATGTGCAGTATGTGATCAGCGCCCACGGGGGAGAAAGTGAATCGATTAACTATCGCGCCAATATTGAACTAATCGATCGCTCCCTCGAATCAGGCGTTGAGCATTTTGTGTTTATTTCTGTGTTGGGAGTCGATCGTGGCTATGAGGATGCGCCTGTGTTCAAAGCCAAGCGAGAAGTTGAGAAGTATTTACAAAACAGTGGGTTGAATTATACGATTCTGCGACCTGCGGGGTTTTCGTCTAATTTGCTGCCTCTCGCTGAACAGTTTCGCCGCACGGGAACCTATCTGCTGATTGGAGATCCTCAAAGTCGTACGTCGATCGTGAGTACCGATGATTTGGCAAAAATTGCGATCGCCTCCGTCTCAGTCGAGGGTGCCAAAAATCAGATCTTGCCCGTGGGCGGCCCAGAAGTTTTGCAGCGTCAGGATGTTCCTCAGATCTTTGGGCGAGTCTTTGACCGTGAACCCATTCTGATCAATCCGCCTCTTCTTGCCTTTGACGGCATTCGCAATGTGGTTGGACTATTCAATCCAAAAGTCCGGGAATCTTTGGGAACGTTGAGAGCGCTGCTGGCAAATGAGTATTTTTGCACGCCTGCGGAAGTTGAAAGGATCGAATCACTGTTTGATTTGAAGTTGGAGACGTTAGAAAGTTTTTTACGACGCTATGTGAGTAATTAAACGCCGATCTCTTCGAGTTACCCGCAAGGGGTCGCTATTCCCAATAGTATTGCGACGATCGCTCCAATCAGTGTGTTCAAAACGTTCACAAATTCATTCGTCAGCCAGTCAAACTTCGACTGCAATGTAGCTCCGATTACGCTTTCTAGATTGGTTGCAATAAAAGCGGCAATGATACAAAATCCGACTCCGATCGGGGAAATCATGCCCACAGCCCAGGCGAGGGAAGCGATGGCGACGGATGCGACAATTCCTGCAAGTGTCCCTTCTAAACTAACGGCTCCTTCTGTCCCTCGTGGCACAGGTTGTAGCGTTGTGATCAAAAAAGTGCGCTGTCCATACGCTTTACCGATTTCGCTGGCGCAAGTGTCAGAAAGTTTTGTACAAAAGCTGGCCACATAGCCCAACAGTAAGACGGGAATGAATTGAGGCTGTTGTGCAAGTTGTAATCCCAAAACGCCCAACGCGCACAAGGTTGCTGTCAAAGCCGACCCCCAAACGTTTTCAGGGCCGCGGGCACCCGATCGCTTTTCTGCAATTCCCATCGCCTCTTTTTGCGCCTTGCCGACAAAGGTAATGCCCGACCCGACTAAGAAGTAAAACCCAACGATCGCATACCCCTGCCAGCCCAAAATGCCCCAGATAATCACGCCCAGTATCCAGGCATGAATCACACCCGCTAAAGTCAAAAGTTTTTTAGGAGCAAACCAGACGATCGTCAGTAAGACGGTGTTGATGCCAAGCGCAAACAGCCAGGGAGTGAGGAGTGAGGAGTGAGGAGTGAGGAGTGAGGGCATCGGTGATTAGAAAATTCGCGATAATTTATTGTGACACCCCTCAACTTGGAATTCACCTCTCATGACTTCTCCTGTTTTATTTCATTTGGCTTTTCCGGTGGGTGATATTGCTCAGACTAAGGAATTTTATGTGGATGGATTGGGCTGTGGGTTGGGGCGAGAAAGCGCTCAGGCTGTGATTCTCAATCTCTATGGACATCAGCTTGTCGCCCACTTGACTGAGGAACCGTTGACCACTCAAAAGGGCATTTATCCGCGTCACTTTGGGCTGGTGTTTACAGCGCGATCGGACTGGCAAACTCTTCTAGAACGAGTCCAGCAAAAGCAGCTTGCGCTCTACCAACAACCCAAAGAACGCTTTGCCGGAACGCCCCTCGAACATTGCACCTTTTTTCTCTCAGACCCCTTTTCAAATCTGATGGAGTTTAAGCACTACGCTCACAGTTCGGCTGTTTTTGGCGATCGTCAACTGGCGCAAATTGGCGATCGCTAACGGATATCGGTTGTCACCTTCTCCCCGCGCACGGGTTCTTTGAGCGCATTGACCACCGCTTCTAAGCCTTTTGAGTCGGTCACCATCCAGGCATGAAGCGGCACATTCACCTGAATCGCCTTTCCGACGGGGAGTTGAGAACTGCTGGCTGGCACGATCATTAAATCCATCGGTGTCCAAACAGAGGTGAAATTTAGCCGATCCAACATCTGCACATCTCGATTTAAGTCATTGAGAAATGAACTGTCAGGACGCATCTGCACACAGCCCGGACGCTGAGAGAGATAGGCGACGATCGTGCCCTTGTGGGGAGAGGAGATCGTAATAAACCGCTGAACGCGATCGAGTCCTCCCAATCGCTGCACATAATATCGGCTAACCACACCCCCCATGCTAAAGCCCACCAGATCAAAGGACTGACCTTTGGGCAAAGTCGTCTCGACAAATTCGGCAAGCTGTTGGGCTAGATAATCGAGGGGGCGATCGCCATTCGACGGAATCAAATCCAGGCTATAGACATTCCAGCCGTGGGTCGCCAGATACTTGGTCATGGTTCTAAAAATCGCCGTCGTGTCGGTCAATCCATGCACTAGCACAACGGGATTGCGAGAGTCTACGGTAGTCATTCTTGAGAAAGGTGATTTTGGGTAAGCAGTTCATCATCAGATCACTAGCTTAGTAGAATCCCTCGATCGTTGCGGTTAGGTCGAGGACAGCGTTTGAAATGGCATGACGCGAGAGCTAACCTATCAGGCAACTAACCCCAAACGCGATAGCATAATCTTTCTCAAGGGGTTTCAAAAGTCAGAGCGAGAATCATCGAAGGCGCGATCGTCACGGTGATCATTGCCTTTTGCGCTGGCCATTCTGTTTCTATTCAAGACGCACAACGGCTAGACATAAACGCTCCTAACACTTTCTGGCTTTCTTTAAGGCGTTGCTGATTGGAGGGATATCTGTGGGAAGTGTCCATCTTTTCGCCCCCTAAATCCCCCAAAATTGAGGGACTTTGAACCTTGGGTTTCTCGCCGCTTTGGGACAATTCATCCCCTGATTCAGCAACGCCTTCTTTAAAATAGTCTGTAGCTGACGGAGAAATACACACCATCTTCTTGTAGAGTGCGTTTTTCTCCAGAAATTGACAGCAGTGGAATCCCCCAATCAAGCCTTGCGGTGAAGCGATCGCCCGCCTGCAATCGTAAGCCTAACCCCGCCGATGCCAAAGTACGGTCTTCTGGATTGGGTCTGCCCGATCGATTCCAACCTGTCCCAAAATCGACAAAGGGCGTGAGTTGTAGCAGTAGATTTGATCTGGGCGCTCTAAAAATGGGGACGCGCACTTCTGCTGAGGCAAACAACCCGTTATCGGTCAGCAACGCATCTTGACGATAGCCCCGCACACTGTCTTGTCCACCCAGCCCAAACTGCTCAAACGGTAAGAGCGTTCGATCCGCCAGTTGCAGATCCGATCGCACCAATAGCAGCGTATCGGGAGCCAACAATCTCACCCATTGCGCCTGACCTCGCCACGCCAAAAATCGACTATCGGGAGCCGTCTCGTTGATTGTAGAACCTAGCGCATTCAAGCCCAAACTAAACTGCGATCGAACTGCAAACACCGATCGACTACTGCGCTGCGTCCATTCTTGAAAGAATCTCAGGGCGGTGAGTTTGGTTTCTCCCTCGTCGTCTGCACCCAAAGCGGGGAAAGGAATTTCACCATCCAAAAGAGTTGCTTTACTTTCTCGTCGCGTCGCCGTTAAGCCGATCGCCAATTCCTGAGTCGGTTTCTGAATAATTGGCTGACGATAGGTTAATTCGTAGTAGCGAGAAGCCGATTCGATATCCAAAATGTCAAACGGACGCTCAATCACCTTGCTCGACGAAATGCCAAAGTCAAAGCTGAGAGTGCCATTGCGCGGGTTGATCGGCAATGTATAGCTAATGTCTCCCGAATTGCTGCCATTGGTATTGGTGTAAGCCACACTCAAGCCATCTCCCAGACCGAGCAGATTAGCTTCACTGAGTCGAATCTGACGGCGATTGGTGCCCACACTGGGCGATCGAGAGTTATCCAACGTTACTTGAGCCGCAAAGGTCTTGGCTTCGGTCACTTTGACTTCGAGCAAGCTTTGTCCGGGTGTGGTTCCGGCTGAGAGTTCTGCTGACAGATTTTGAATCAGTGGATTGAGCTGTAATAGCTGCAACGCTTCGAGGAGTTTGGCGCGATTAAGGGGTTTGCGAGTCGCGATCGCAACTCGGCTTCTCACGTAATTAGGAGCCAATCGCCCCGATCCGGTTACTTTGATGTCTTCTAGTCCGCCCTCGACGACGCGAATCTCAACCACTCCTGCCTCAAGCTTTTGCGGAGGAATAAATGCGCCTGATGTGATGTAACCACGATCGACATAAAACTTGGTCACCGCGTCCCGCACTTGAAACAACTCCGCCAGCGAAATGGGTCGCTTAGTAAACGGCTCTGTCACTTTGGCAAAGTCTGCCGCCTCAAACACGGTGCTGCCCGTTACTTTAAACTCCTGCACCGTAATGGATTGGGGCGTGTCTTCAGAAGGTGTTTCTCCGGGCGTGGGAGCGGTGGGCGCAAGCAACTCGGCGGGAGGTGGCAGACGGGGAGGCGCTTCGGGGAGAGGCTGAGGTTGGGTTGAGGGCGGCTGTGGCTCACGAGGAAGGGGATTGTCGACCCCTTGCGGGTAACTCGGAGAGATCGCAGGCGGCAGTTGAGCGCTGATCACCTGAGTCGTTGCAAATTGCAGGCTCAAACTCGCGACCAAAACAGAGAAACCGAGAGAAACCGGGTAGCGACGGGCAAAGTTGGGGGACATGGCAGGAGAAAGAGTGACCAAAGTGAATGAACCGTCGCCTTCGCTCCCTTAGTTAGCCATCAGAATGATGTAATTTCCATCAGTAATTCAGGGTGAGAATTCAACACTGGGATTGAAAGTAGGGTCTAGGTTCGAGTCAATGCTTCCCTGAGAGAGATTACTTCTAACGTGGCTCTAGAGCGGACATTGCTCCACTGATTATATTTGATTAGATCAGAAGGCGATGTGCAACTAATTTGCCCTCATCCCAACCCTCCTCCCCAAAGAGAAAGGCTTCCGGATAGTTCCGCTTCCCTCTACCACTGGGAGAGGGCTAGGGTGAGGGCAATCTTGGCAAGCATTTCAGGAAAGTTGCACATCGCCTATCAGACTAAAAAAATAAGTGGAAGATCCCACCGTTTGGACATTCTTCTTCCTCGCTTTGATCGTTAGACTTGAGGAGATTTTTGAACGATCGGGCCCTCTCTACCTCATGCGAATTGTTTTCCCATTGGCGATTTTGCTCGGCTTTTTACTGCTGCAAGGTCAGGCCGCTCCGCAATCCACTTTACTACCAAAAAGAACTGCAATGGATCTTGACCAATATCAGTGGAAAAATCGCCTCCTACAGATCTTTGCGCCTTCTGAAAGCAGTGCTGACTATCGATCGCAGCTTCAGTTTCTCAAGGCTCAACAGTCTCAACTGGTCGATCGCAATCTATTACTGATTCGAGTCTTTAAAGAAACTGGCTTTGTTGAAGATCAGGCGATCAACTCGGAGGCGATCGCTCAACTGAGAAAGCGTTACGGCATTCAATCAGACGAGTTTCGCATCATTCTGGTGGGCAAAGATGGCACCGAAAAGCGACGGGAAACGGTTCCTACTGCGATGAATGCCATCTACCGCCAAATTGATCAAATGCCCATGCGCCGACAAGAGATGAGCGATCGTGCTAACTAGATGGCTCTTTCGCTTCGATGTTCAACGCTTCTGCTCCCCAAGCTGCCAATTCTGTGGGCCTTAAGAGATTCGCTGTGTTTTTATGATAGTTATTGGACGGGCTGCGGTCGGGGGGACTGTGATTCGTTGACGAGGCGATCGACCAGACTGGGCGGGGTGGCCTGGCGAAAGGCTCCGCAGTAGTGCATCGTCAAAACGGCTTTGAAAGCCCAATGATTAGCGGGCACATCGCTAAAGGGGTTAGGTAAAGTTTCAGCGCGATTTTGGACACAGGCTTCGAGAATCTGACGCTGATCGGGCTGAGATTGAGCGGTGGTTTTGGGCTGATTTTCGGCTCTGACGGGAGCGATCAGGGCGATCGTCATGAGAGCGGCGGTGGACAAAACTTTGAATTTCATCACAAACTAAAGAGCGAATTGAGGACTTGTCCCTGTTATATCAATTCACAACCTCAATAGGCTGAAAACTACAGCGGCGAACCATAATGCTCTAACCAATCAAAAATCTCGTCTAGCTGTGGGAGTGTAATCAGGCCATACTTCCAAAGGGTCATTGGCAATAGACTAGGGGTTTGCTCAGAATGCTCTAGTGCCAGTGCGATCGAGGCTTGAGACAGTCCCAGTTCGTCAGTCAAAAATTGGATGAGGGGATGAGTTAATAACTTCATAGGGGCACCCTGCAAAAACAAGATTACAGGATAGCAGACAGTTCCTCTACAAGCTGCACTTTTCCTTTACGAAATGCGTAGAGCAAGCGATCGAGGGCACCTTGTTCTTCTGGATCGAGCAAATCATTAACCAGGGCTGTTCTAATGGCGTAGCGATCGCCGATCGTCAGTTTGCCCGTAGAGGCAGCGTCGGCGTAGAGTTCAGAAATCGCACCTGGAAGGAGATCGCCAGCAATCATCGGGAACCTGTTGGGAATGTGATGTTATTAGTATCAGCTTGCGGCTGTTAAATTTCGGTGACAAGTTAGACGCGCAGGTGTGACATTTTGTGAGCGATCGAGTGATATTCATCACGTCTCCCCTTTGAAAACTCAGTAAGAGGAATTTTTATGACGGTGACTAACGCATCAACCGGGTTATATCTTCCCAATCCTGATCTGGTCAAAACGGCCACGGCTGCTATTGACACGTTTGAACAGTCGAGCGCACCGAGCAAATGGGTGTTTTTGGACAAGGCGACGATTATTAGAGAAATGAGATCGCGGGTCAGTGATCCGTTTCAAATCAATCAAGGAGGACAGCCGTTTTGTGGGCCGGCCGCGGTCTTGTTTGAGCTAGTCAGAAAGCAACCGTTGCGCTATGTGCAAATCTGCCAAAGCCTGTTTGAGTCAGGAGGACTGCAAGCGACGACCCGCTGGATTTCGGCTTCTGACAATCTGCGTCAGGCTAGTCGCGGCGACCTCAAAATGGGGCAGGCTGATTGGATGGTGTTGGCAACGCTGCGCGAGTCTGAAAATCTGTTGTTTCCCGTTGAGCCAAACGCACCAGAAATGATTCGCAATATCGCGGGCATGACCAAATCCTGGGAGATGCGCGGCTGGATTCGTGAAATTCTCGGCTACCGCAAGTCAGAGTATTATCACGCCTACTTGATGAATGATGTTAGTGCCTTAAATCAGAGTGCGATCGCCATCCAATCAGGCGGTGTCGCTTTGATGTTGGTCACTGCTGAAGGCATGTTGCAGAACAATCCACCGCCGATTCCGTTTCCGAGTCATTGGGTCGTGCTATTGGGTGGTGTGGTAGTGGGAGAGCGCGTCAGCTTTGATCTTTACACCTGGTCAAAAAAACTCCATCTCGACATAGATCTACCCTCGTTCAAGAAGTACTTTTGGGCCAGCGTCACGGGAACGCCGTAGGGTAGGAATGTTGGACGAAAGACATTGGACAGGAGACGTTGGATAAAACAAATTTGAGAACCTTCGATCTAAGGAGATTTCTAGCAGAGAAGTTACCAATCTTGGGAAGCCTCCTAAATCCCCCACGAGTGAGGGATTTAGGGGGCGTTCCCGAATTTGCAGTCGGAGCGAAGTATTTCATCGAATTCACGTAAATTCACGTCGGTTTACTGCATCGGATCGAACACCATTTGAGGAACCAGCAGAATGTTATCAAACGACTCGACCTGCTGTGCGATGCCCAAAAATCGATCGTCCTCATGGCGAATTTGCACGATCGACGGATGACTAACTCTGGCGGCTGAGTGCTGATTGGTCAAATTGATCAAAACTTCATCGGTGGCTACTTTTTGACCCCAACACCAGCGTTGAGCCGTTTCCGCAGACAGCGTGACAATCGGCACATGAGACAGCGCTACCTCCGGCGACAGGGGAGAAAATTGGCCCGCTTCAATCTGAGCCGCTAACGCCTCGATCGTCAAACTCTCTGACAGCACAAACCCACTGCTTTCTGTGCGAATGAGAGCTGCCAACGTCGCGCCCGTCTGCAAAGCGGCTCCCAAATCACGGGCGATCGCTCGAATATACGTCCCCGGCCCACAGGCGATCGCCAACTCCAATTCTGGAAAATCACCCGGTCGCCAATCCAGCACTTCGATTTGATGAACTTCGACCGATCGGGCAGCCACGTCGATTGCTTGTCCCGATCGGGCCAGATCATAGAGCCGCTTTCCCTGTACCTGAATCGCACTATAGTTTGGCGGCACCTGCTGAATCTTGCCCGCAAACTGAGGTAACTGCGCTTTGACGCTTTCCAAAGTAAGGTCAGGAACGGCTTGATGCGTCAAAACTTCCCCTTCCAAATCGTCTGTAGCGGTTGTGATTCCTAACCGAATCGTGGCCCGATAGGCTTTGTTTTGCCGCAAATATTGAAGTAGTCGAGTGGCACGACCGAGGGCGATCGGTAACACACCCGTCGCAGCCGGATCGAGGGTGCCCGCATGTCCGACTCGCTTGGTGTTGAGCAGCCGTCGCACTTTGGCCACACAGTCATGAGACGTAAAGCCAGCAGGTTTGTTGAGATTTATAAAACCATTCACAAGCAAAATCTACACAGGGACAATTAATCAAACTCAGGTGCCCAAAGATCAGAAATCTGCACTTCCCAACCTGGAAGCAAATCGGGAACGGTCAACGTCTCTCCATCATGCAGGACGACGGCATCCTGATTAGAGCGACAAATTTCAAGCGATCGACCTTCAGGACTGATCAAGATTCCTACTCTAGTTCCCAGGGTGAGGAATTGATCGATTTTGTTTCTCAACTTGGTCAGACTGTCACTCGGAGACTTCACTTCGACCATCAGATCTAGGGTCAACTCGGCAAACGATCGGGGACTTCGGCGCAGTCGATCGGCTTGCACAAACGAAACATCTGGGGCACAAGTATCAGAATTGGGCAACACAAATCCAGCGATCGACTCGGTGACTCGACCAAGTTTCTGAGGTCTAACCCAATTTTGCAACTGAGCGCCAAACTCAAACGCCACTTCGTCTGATTCGTAGCCCGATGGACTCCTGACAATAATTTCTCCAGAAACCAATTCCGTCTTTAAGTCGGGATGCTCTCCCTGAAGCATTTCCAGGTCTTTGGCGGTGAGTAACATATTGCCTCCCAAAGAGGATTTTTGAGTCTATGCTTTATTTTGAACTGGCATCTTTTATTTTGCGATCTGGTCGGCACTCAGCGATCGAATCAAGCTCAACCGCAAGGGCCCCTGACTGAGAATGCTTGTGTAGGCGGCAGATAGATAAGGACGATAGCTGGACTGATTGGCGATGTAGGTTTGAAAAAAGGCCAGACTGAGCGCATTTGTGTAGCGACGAGCGACAGCAGGAGTCGGGCCCACCACATCAGGCGGCAAAACAAACGCATCATTTTTGGAGTCTGCCAGGGCTGAGAAATGAGTCGCCCGATCGATGAGAACCAGATAGCGATCGACGGTCTGTAACCAGGTAAAAGGAATAATCTGTTCGGGTAGCGCCGGAGCAACCGTGTCTGCGTTCCCGCCAATTATCATGGTAGGAATTTTAATTTGGTTGAGACCTGCTTGACCCAAAATGCCACTGTTCACCGGATTCATGGCAATGATCGCTTTGACTCGCGGATCAGACAGATCGTAATTGATTTGAGGTAGCGCGATCGCTCGACACTGTAACAAGAGAGAAATATTGAGCGTATCGTCCAGGGCAGTCGGGTTGCAGTCCTTTTGTAATTGCTCAAAGTTAATTGAGGCACCCGCTAGGGCAAGTACCGTGTAGCCGCCAAACGATTGTCCAAAAACCCCCACTTCTTGGAGATTGAGCCGTTTGTAACGAGAATCAGACTTTGCGAGGCGAGTCAATTCATCCAGCAGATATTTAATGTCCAGGGGACGATCGACAAATTCGCTGGGTTCTGCAACGTCACTAGCCACGCCCGCTAACAACGCCTGAGTTTGTTTGGCACTGCTGCCCGGATGTTCGGGAACGGCAACCGCAAACCCATGAGAGGCGAGGTGTTCTGCCAGATATCGGAAGGTTTCTCGATCGGAACCTAACCCATGAGAAATCACAATGACAGGAATCTGCCCGCGACGATCGCCCCGACTCTGCGGCAAATAGACATCGACGGGAAAGATCCGATCGCGTCCCAAAGCCGTGACAAACCCTCGACGGCGATCGATCAGCTTCAGGGTTGTTTTTTGCCAGGGGGAGGGGCCTCTTGTGCCCAAATCGCTGATGCCCTGTAGAGGGGGGGCAGGTTCCTGGGTGGCTAGTTGGGCGATCGTCGTGGTGGCGCGGTTGGTCTGGGTGACAATCTGTTCGAGGTTTCCGGCAATCTCAAGACTCCGCTGCAAATCAATGCGAATTCCACGGGTCGGAAATTTGCGAAACACATTCAGAGGAGTCAATCCCTGGGGATCGTCGGATGCCAAAATTAGAGCCGCCCGAATCGCAAAAAACCCCGGATCGCGAGACTCTGGCTGAATCACCTGCCCCAATCGTCGCAGCAAAATTTCGCCTTGAGGCGTGTAGAGAAACTGAGAGACGGCGATCGGGGTTAAATCTGCCCGTGCAACCAGGGCTTTTCGCAGGTTTTGCAAATCTTGGGGCTTGGCGTACTGAGCATAAACGAGCAAATCTTCGTCCAGTTCGCCTCTTTGGGCATAAGCTTCGAGAGCAGACACGGAAATCGATCGCTCCAGTAGCCCATAAGATAAGTAGAGCCGTTCAGCGCTGAGTGCCGGGTGAGTCATCAAAACCACGGGCAACAGTCCCCAGCCCATTCGTTTGAGCAACTGACCTGCGGTTTGACGAATCCGATGAGAGGCGCGATCGTTCATAAAGTGCCCAAGAGTAAGCCGTGAGGGTGATTTCTTAAATTGCTTTGCAGCAGGCATAATTAATTGTGCCGTACCTCGACGCTTAGAGAGCAACGTTCCCTGAGAATTACTTCCAGGTTATTCTAATTGCTCTCAAGTTGGTTTTTATCTACTGAAAGCATCCTTTGTCATTGTGATTAAGAATGGGCTATTGCTTTAATCCTCGGTGTAAATCTCCTGCGATCGGTGGTCAAAACTACTGTCAAAGTTGTGGTGCAAAATTGATGTTGATGGAGCGCTATCGAGCGATTCAACTATTAGGAAAAGGCGGCTGGGGAAAGGTTTTTTTGTCAGAGGATACTCAAGCAAATCGTCACTGTGTGGTCAAGCAGTTATTGCCTCCGATCGAAGTACAAAAAAATCCCGCTGCACTGACAACTTTCTTAAGGCTTTTTCGAGAAGAAGCGGCGCGGCTGTCTGAATTGGGACATCATCCTCAAATTCCCACATTATTCGATTATTTTGAGCAAGAATTGGAGCAAATGGGGCAACCCAAGGGACAGTCGGCTCCCAAATATTTATACATGGTTCAAGAATATATTCGAGGAACAAATCTATTAGAAGAACTGCAACAAAAAGGAAGTTTTGATGAGATTCAGATTCGTCGTTTTTTGAGAGAACTGTTACCCATAATCGAGCGAGTGCATGGGCGAAATGTGATTCATCGAGACATCAAGCCTGAAAATATTATGCGCCGAACTGACGACAATCAGCTTGTGTTGATCGACTTTGGAGTAGCCAAAAAATTTACCGAAACTAATGCAGGTAAGCCTGGAACGCGAGTTTTTACTGAAGGCTATGCAGCGATCGAGCAAATTTCAGGTCGTGCCTCGGCTGCCAGTGATTTATATAGTTTGGGCGCAACTTGCTTACACTTACTCACTGGGAAATCTCCTCAAGCGATCGAACAGCTTTTTCAAAGCCAATCCTGGTGGCAAGAAGCGTTAAACCGCTGCCAAATCACGCCTCAGCTAAAACAAGTTTTGAATCATTTGTTGGAGCCGATCGCCAAAGATCGCTATCAGTCAGCCCACGACGTTTATCTAGATTTGCTGCCCAAAATTATGGTTTCTCGATCGCGGTTAGAATTCACGTTTACAGAAGCCGATTTACAAACTAATTCCGCACAGCTTACTCAAGCGATCGAGATTGTCAATGCAACTCCTTACACAAGCTTTAAGGGAGAATGGGTTGTTCCGGTTGATCGCCTGACCTGGATTACAATTTCTCCAGAAAGATTTAGCACCAAACTTAAAAATCACGAAACCAAAATTCAATTCAACCTGACGATTAATCCTGAATATTTAATGTCAAATCTGGTTTACGATCGTGCTCTAATTCTCAAAACAAATACCGAGCCGAGTCAGTATGAGCTAACAATCAAAGTTCAAAAAATTGCGCCACTTGCGGTCAACCACACTCTGCCCTACGCTCATCTGATAGGTGTTTTTATTGCCTCTATTCCCATCATTCCTATTGTCGCAACCGTTTATACGCTAATCTTTTCGGGAGTTGCGCTACCCGATGCGTTTGAAATCTCGGCAGTCGGATGGGCGATCGGGTGGTCAGTTTTACGAGGGTTGTTTCCAACCGCTAAACTATTTTGTGCTTTAGATAGCGTTGCTTTATTCACCGAAATTCGGTTGTTTGCAGCCTTTGACGGACTGTTATTTGGGACGCTGTTTGGCATTGTTTGGGTCGTCATTCGCGACTGGGTGACGGAGAGCTGGTACGATCGCTTTGCTCCTTTATTGGTCGCAGCACTGGTCACAAAAATTCTCTTTTGGGTGAGCTTTCGAGTCATTCGCCAACTGTTGCTCTGGATTCCTGCGATCGGTACCAGTACAGGACGAATTTTGCGATCGTTTGGTCAACGAGGATTTAAGAAAGTGACGGCTTTAGGGATTCTTTTGTTGGCGATCGTCGCCGGAATCAGTTGGGGCGCACTCTGGATTTCAAAGGATCAATTTCTGCTTTTTTCCCTCGTTGTAGCAGTCAGCAATGGCGCATTTTTTCTAACGCTAATGAGATATTTTAAGCCAGTGAGAAACTTACTTTACAGGCGCAAAAAACATCAAGAAGAACGACAAAACCACTTATTAATTGACCCTTAATCTCAAATCAATTCGCTAAAATCTTATCTAAGGAACGCAAACTAAATAACATCGACTTCTGTAGATTGGGTAGAGCCTTGCGAAACCCAACGATTGCTAGGATGTTAACGTCAGTTCGATGAACGCTTCGCTTCGCTTTTAGATCTAGGAACGCCCCCTAAATCCCCCACGAGTGAGGGACTTTGAACCAGAATTCCTCTCTTAAAGTCCCCCAAAGTTGGGGGGTTGGGGGGCAGAAGCCGTGAACAACGAAGCGGAAAACCTCTTATCGAATTCACGTGGTGTTAGGTTTCATGCTTCAACTCAACCTACGAAGTTATTTAGTTCGTGATCCTGAGAGTCCCCTAGAATGGAGGATTTAGGGGGCAGAAGCGCTACACATCGAAGCGAAAAAACTTCATCAAATTGTCGTCAACTTGACTCTAATAGCGCTAATAATTCTGCTTCCGAAAGGAGAGAAATTCCTAAAGATTGGGCTTTTTCTAACTTAGAACCCGCCTCTTCACCCACAACCACATAATCCGTTTTTTTGCTCACCGAATCTGTCACCTTGCCGCCCGCTTTTTGAATCAGTGACTTAGCCTCATCTCGCTTCAAAGTTGGGAGCGTTCCAGTTACTACAAAGACTTTTCCAGTGATGGCAGTTTGCGCCTGTGGGGTTTTGACCTCGCCCGCTAATTGCAGACCCGCCGATCGCAGCCTTTCAATTAACACTTGATTGGCGTGATTTTGAAACCATTGATACACCGATTGAGCAATCTCAGACCCAATTCCATAGACGGCGGCGATCGCTTCTGGAGAAGCCTGGGACAGTTGCTCCACATTGGGAAACGTCTGCGTCAAAACCTGAGCATTCACGCTGCCCACATGCCGGATTCCCAACCCATACAGCACTCGTGACCAGGGCTGAGACTTAGATGCCTGAATCGATTTGACTATTTTCTCGGCTGACTTTTTGCCCATGCGATCGAGCGTCAGCAATTGTTCAACCGTCAACTCATAGAGATCAGCGACCGACCGAACTAGCTTCTGATCCACCAGTTGCATGACCAATTTTTCGCCCACGCTGTCAATGTCCAAAACGCCTCGACTCGCCCAATGAGTCAGCGCCCCCCGCAAAATCGCTGGACAAGAAAGATTAATACAGCGCGTCACGGCTTCGTCTTCAGGCTTGACCACAGGTTCACTACACTCCGGGCAATGAGTCGGCATTTCAAACGGTTTAGCACCCGCCGGCCGCAACTCTGGCAAAATTCGCACCACTTCAGGAATGATCTCGCCCGCTTTACGCACGATCGCCGTGTCCCCGATCCGAATATCTAACTCAGCAATGCGATCGCGGTTATGCAGCGTGGCTCTGGCAACAGTCGTTCCCGCTAACTGCACCGGACGAAGGTCTGCAACGGGCGTAATGGCTCCAGTTCGTCCCACATTCAGGCTGATATTTTCGACGATCGTGGGCGCTTCTTCGGCAGGATACTTGAGGGCGATCGCCCAGCGCGGAAACTTTTGCGTAAAGCCGAGTTGTTCTTGAAGCGTAAAGGAATTGATCTTAACCACCACGCCATCCGTCATGTAGCGCAGTTGAGTCCGAGCGATCGCCCAATGATCACAGTAGGCTTTTACATCGTCGATCGTGCTGCACCGCTGCCGCTCCGGATTGACGCGAAAGCCCATTGTTTTGAGCAGTTCCAAGGCTTCCCATTGAGAGTGAGGAGTGAGGAGTGAGGAGTGAGGAGTTGAGGAATTAGAGCCTAGATGCAGCGTGTAGGCGAAAAAATCTAATCTTCGTTGGGCGACGATGCGGGGGTCTAGCTGTCTGAGCGTTCCGGCGGCGGCGTTGCGGGGGTTGGCAAAGAGCGATTCTCCGGCTTGTTCGCGGTCTCGGTTGATTTGCTCAAAGGAGTCTAAGGGTAGAAAGGCTTCACCTCGGACTTCGATCAAAGCAGGCGGATTTTCTAGATTCAGACGGAGGGGAATCGATCGAATCGTCTTCACATTTTGCGTGATCTCTTCGCCAGAAATGCCGTCGCCTCTCGTCGTCCCTCTGACCAAAACGCCATTCTCGTAGGTGAGGGCGATCGCTGACCCATCAATCTTGAGTTCACACACATAATCAAACTCGATGACATCGGGCGCGACTCGTTTCCAGCGCTGTTCCCACAAGCTCAGATCATCGTTGCCAAAGGCATTTTCTAAACTGTAAAGCGGTACGTTGTGCTTAACCGAATTGAACTGACTAGCAGGACGCTCTCCCACGCGCTGAGTTGGGCTGTCGGGCGAAATCAATTCGGGGTGGCGGGTTTCGAGGTCTAGCAGTTCGTGGTAGAGGCGATCGTAGACAGCATCCTCGATCGTTGGCGCGTCCAGAATGTGGTAGTCATAGCTGGCTTTTTGCAGAATCTTGGTTAATTCTTGCACCCGCTGCTTGATTTCGGGGGTTGCTTGTTCTAACGAGTCCATATCTACCTATCTACACCACTTGCAATTATAGTAATTGCGTACCACTAATTTACCCGTTTTGCATCAATGGAATCGTTATTATAAACGTTGAACCCTGCCCTAATTCAGATCGTACCTCCAGGGTACCTTGATGTTTTTCGACGATGATCTGATGGGCGATCGCTAACCCGATTCCCGTCCCTTTGCCGATCGGTTTGGTGGTAAACAGGTAATCAAAAATTTTCTGCTTTACGTCGTCTGTCATGCCGATGCCGTTGTCGTGGATAGAGATTTTGACCTGATGATGGTTTGCTTCGGTGTGCAGGGTGATTTGATTGGGAGAAGCTTTAATGTCGTCAAAGCTGCGATCGTGGTTCGATTCTTCTAGCGCGTCGATCGCATTCGCCAACAAATTCATAAACACCTGATTGAGCAGCCCCGGAAAGCAACTAACCAGCGGCAAATCACCATACTGTTGCACTACTTCAATATCCGGATGCTGACTACTGGCTTTGAGTCGATGCTTGAGAATCATCAGCGTACTGTCTAGTCCTTCGTGCAGATCTGCCGCAACTTTGACCTCCCCATCTGTTCGAGAAAAAGTTCTCAACGACACACTGATATTTTGAATGCGATCGACACTCTCTTTCATCGATTTCAGCATTTTGGGCAAATCTTCGAGCAGGTAATCTAGCTCAATTTCTGCCGCATGGTCTGCGATTTCTGTTTCAGACGCTTGTTGTTGATAAAGCTGCAAATGCTGCATGAGATCTTGTAGATAAGTGCCTGCATGAACCAGATTGCCTCTAACGGCTCCGACGGGATTGTTGATTTCGTGGGCAACCCCTGCCACCAATTGCCCCAGAGCCGACATTTTTTCACTCTGCACCAGTTGTAGTTGAGAATCCTGGAGTTTGGTCAGTGCCTCGGATAGCTCGATCGTTCGTTCGGACACCCGCTGTTCGAGTGCCTGGTTGAGGTGACGCAGCTTTAGATGCATCTGGACGCGGGCCAGCACTTCTTCTCGACGAAAAGGTTTGGTGATGTAGTCTACCGCGCCGAGGCTAAATCCTTTTACTTTGTCGGCTACGTCCGTTAGCGCTGTTGTAAAAATAACTGGAATAGTTTGAGTGTGTTCTGAGGCTTTGAGGCGACGACAAGTTTCAAATCCATCGATTCCCGGCATCATCACATCGAGCAAAATCAGATCCGGCGAAACGGCTTGTAGCTTGGCGATCGCGCTTTCTCCATTCTTGGCCACCAGCACCCGATAGCTGGCTTCTTGCAACACATCAAACAGCACTTTGATATTGGTTGAGTTATCGTCTACAACAAGAATCAGGGCTTGGTGAATGGACATGGGTCGAAGTAGATAAAGAGACAAAGAGTAGAAACAAAAGGACTGCGATCGCTAGAAGTTCACTGCGCTTTAGACAAACTGCTGGACTCGTTTAAAGATGGCTTCTTCGTCCATTTCGTCGGCCAGTTGTAGAATTTGTTCAGAAAAAGCCTGGTAAGTGGGATCGAGTGATTGTAGTTTGAGGGCTGCCTGCTTGATTGCGTTGATGTCACCGATGAGAGCCGCCCCATAGAGATCTGCCAGTTCTTCGCGAGTGGGAATCGTCGAGGACTCAATCGGCGGATTGACTGGTTTCAACACGGTTGTCTCTTCATAGATCCACGTCAAATAGAGATGGCGCTGAAGCTGCTCAAACAACTCTTCTGACTGCACAGGCTTGGGGAGAAAATCATTACAGCCTGAGTCCTGACTTTGTTGACGATCGAAGTTAAACACACTGGCAGAAGACGCAATGATCGGCACGGTTTGAAAGTTGGGCAACGACCTCACCTGCTGCGCCATCTCAAAACCCGTCATCACAGGCATCACCAAATCCGTGAGAATCAGATCGGGGGGTTGAGCGATCGCTTGATTCAGTCCTTCTTGTCCGTTGGCGGCTTCTATGAGGTCAAATCCTAGCGGAGCCAGGAGATTGAGAATGACAGAGCGATTTTCCCAGCGATCGTCCACGACGAGAATCGTTTGTCTGCGCCCCTGGTAGCCCACGATGTTGTGACTCGCTTTGCCGTCGGTTTCAATCCATTGGTCTGATTCGGGTAGCTCGACATCAAACCAAAATCTGCTGCCCTGTCCCGCAATGCTTTCGACTTGAATTTGGCTGCCCATCAGTTCTACAATTTGCTGACTGATAGCGAGTCCGAGTCCGGTGCCTTCGGTCATGCGCTGTTTGTCGCCCACTTGCTCAAAGGGCAAAAAGATTTTCTCGATCTGTCGGGGAGTCATGCCCACGCCCGTATCTTCGATCTGAAAGCGAATTTTTGGAACGTCCGCCTCTGAGGGTTCAGACGATTTGGGAGACTCTCCGACTACGCCCACTTTGAAGGTGACTTTGCCACGATCGGTAAACTTAATCGCATTCCCCAACAGATTGATCAACACCTGACGCAACCGTTTCTCATCGGCAAAGACGGCTTTGGGTAGTTGATTGAGCACTTCGTAGGTAAACGCAATTTCTTTTTGCTCGGCCCGAATGCGACAGATTTCAACAATGCTTGTGAGGAAGGAGTCGATCGAGAAATCTTTGGCAGACAGTTCGAGCTTGCGGGCTTCGATTTTAGACAGGTCAAGAATGTCATTAATCAACGTCAGCAAATGTGAACCGCACTGGTGAATGATGCTGATGCCGTCTTTTTGCTTGACGGTCGCCGTTTTGTCACGCTGAAGAATCTGGGCATAGCCCAAAATGCCGTTGAGTGGAGTCCGAAGCTCATGGCTCATATTCGCCAGAAAATCACTCTTGGCACTGTTGGCGCTGTCGGCGGATTCTTTGGCTTGTTTGAGTTCCAGAGTGCGCGCCTCGACCCGAATTTCTAACTCCTCAAACGAGGATCGTAGCTGAGTTGCCATCTGGTTAAACGAGTGGGCCAGGGTTTCGAGTTCGCCAATTCCTTTGACCTCGACGGGTTGAGCCAATCCGGTCTTGGTGCTATCAGCGACGTGTGAGTCCAGGGCTTCGGAGGCTTGACTGAGTTGCAAAATGGGTCGGGCAATCCAGCGAGAGGTGTAGATGCCCAAAACAGTCGCCACGCCCAAAGCACCCAGACACAGCAAAATCGTGGTGCGCGTGTTGGCGTTGATCTGTCCCATAAAATCAGCTTCGGGAACCGCCACGACTACCAGCCAATCCAATCCCCAGCGATCGCGCCACGGACTCACTTGCACAAACTGCCGCTGACCATCAAGCAAAAATTCAAATTGCTGGCTGTCCTGCACTTTATTGAGGTCACTAAGACGCGCGACCAACTGCTGACTGGCTGCCTGAATGAGGGGATCACCCACGTCGATCGCGCTAAGTCGCTGCGGTTTGTCGTTAACAATGGTGAAAGGCTGCTCGGTGCTAGAAGCGGCTACCAATAAGCCATTGCGCTCTAAAATAAAGGCTTTGCCAGACGGACTGATTTTAAGCTGACGTAAAAAGTCACTCACTTGAGAAAGACGCTGCTCAACGCCGATCGCTCCGATCAGATTCTGGTTGCGATCATAGACAGGGCGACTGGCGGCGATCGACAGCGGATAGGGAGCCGTCTCCCACTGATAGATTGCGCTCCAAACGGGTTTCTTAGCTTCAAATGCCGCTTTGTACCAGCCTTCTTTTTGAAAGGCGTAGTCTTTGGCGATGTCGGCTAACTTGATGCGATTTCCCTGACTGTCTGCGTCGTAGGTGTAGAGGTCGCCATTTTGATGCTGCCGAGGCGAGACTTCGTTGATGGAGACGCGATCGTTGTTGAAGAAGTATCCAGCGGCAGCAAACTCTCCTGTCTTGGAGCCGTAGAGAATGTAGCCTATATCGAAACTTTGCATCTGTTTCCAGAAGAACTGACCCAGCGTTTTTGAGTCCTGAGTGTCGAGTAGCTTAAGGTCGATCGCGTCTCCGTTGGTTTGGGCAATTTTGTGAGGAGTGGCTAAATAGCTGTCAAGATGCTGATCGACGAGGTTGTTCACCTTGTTCATCATCTGGTGCGCCAGGTCATTGACGGCTTGCTGTCCGTTTCTAAAGGAAAAATATCCCACTAGCCCAACCGCCGTAGAAGTCTGCAACAGAAACGGTATAACTAAAACAAAGCGAAGGGGAAATTTTTGGGGAAGTCTGAAGCCCATGATGGCGCAAGCTATATTTTGTAAGCCAGTGTGCCCAGTGGATCTTGATTCATACCAAATTCATCTGAGGCGATGCGGTTGCAAAATTTGTAGAATCGAGTATTCTGCCTGGTAGATATGTACTTGTGGTGTTAACGATGCAGGTTTGGTTAGCGAGTTTTTTTGTGCTGTTTGCCCTATCAGAATTGTTTCAGTGGATGAAGCATCTTTCGCTGCCGCTGCCCGTATTCATTTTGGGTGGAGCCTTTCTAGCGATCGCCTCTAACTACGATCGACGCGCTAGTTTTCCGTTTAACTTGCTGCCTGATGAGTTTTTGGATGCGTCTGTGTCAGAACCGATCGAACTTGAACCCCCCAAAGCGCCGCGGCCAATCTCGTTTACCATTCGTAAGCCAGAGAGAGAGCAAGTTGAGTGATCAATTCAGAATTCTGTAATCTTTGGCTTTATTAAATTCACATTCCTTGGCCGCTAAAGTTTGAGCATGTTCCCTTGAGGTCACACAATAGGAGTAGCATGTTGACCTTGTAATTTCTAACGCTATGTCTCTTCGATCAAAGTCTCTTCGATCAATCCCTCGCCTTTTGACGGTTTTGTTTTCGCTGGTGACGATCGTCTGCCTCCTGTTTCCGCTTCCGGCGATGGCTGGCTTGACCGACGATCGCTATGATGGTGACATTTTTGCGCTCTACGCCGGAAATGGGTCTCTCGTGCCGCCCAAGATCTCGCTGGCAGACTCGCTCAAGCAAAAAAAACCGACTTTGCTGGTGCTGTATACCGACGACAGTAGCGACTGTAAGCAGTATTCGACCGTTGTTTCGCAGTTTCAAGCGTTTTATGGTCGAGCGAGTGATATTCTGGCAATTCGCATCGATTCGTTGCCGATCAAAGACAAATATGAGCCGACCGAAGCGGGCTACTATTACAAGGGCTACGTGCCTCAGACGGTTGGGTTTGACCAGTCTGGTAAGGTGGTTTTGAATGAAACGGGGGCGATTCCCTACGAGCAAATTGACGATGCATTTCGCAAAGTGTTTGACCTATTGCCACGAGAAGAATCCGTTCCTTTAAAACGTCGCCAGGTCAACGAAGTCAACACCGAACTCGTGCCCCCCGCCCCTGCCAAAAAATAGCCTTCTCAAAACTTTCTCAAAACTCGTATGTCTCGCAAAATTATTCAAACAGATTCCGCGCCTGCGCCTGTGGGCCCTTATAATCAAGCGATCGCCGCCCAAGGTCAGATGGTCTTTGTTGCGGGTCAGATTGCTCTTGATCCGATGACGGGTACGATCGTTGGCGAAGGCGATGTTGCCAAGCAAACTGAGCGCGCCATGAACAGTCTCAAAGCCATTTTAGAAGCGGCGGGAGCAACCCTCGAAGATGTGGTCAAGACGACGGTCTTTTTGGCAGATATGAATGATTTTGCCGCCGTCAATGCGGTTTATGGTCAATATTTTGATGAGGCGACGGCTCCCGCTCGTGCCTGTGTCGAAGTGTCTCGCTTGCCCAAAAATGTATTGGTCGAGGTGGATTGTATTGCCGTGATTTCAGAATAAGCTTGCAGTCAGGCTTTGTAAGGTTTGTAGCCCTTTGAGAGAACCGTGAATTAGACGAGTGGCGGCGATCGGTTGCTTGATTAGTCCCATCGCTAAAGGCAGTGGTTGGAGTCGTCCTTGGGAATCGATCGCGCCTGACAAATCGGGCAAATCGTACTCACTATCGTCACTCACCACCCGCAGCATTGAAATGGACGCACCCGGCAACCCCTTGAGAATGGCGATCCCTTCCATATCGACGACAGCGGATTGGTGAAGCTTGCCTAAGTTGCGTTTTTCGATCGCTGAGGTGAGAATGCGATCGCTGGTCAAGGCTCTGACAGCAGGAGCAACTTTCTCAAATTGAGAAGCGTCACACGTCCAAATTGTCCCCGACTGATCCACGCATTCACGATAGAGAACCACATCGCCAACTTGAAACTGGGCCGTCAAACTGCCACACAGCCCCATGACCAAAATTTCTGATTGGGAGGTTTGCCAGGTTTGTAAAAAGCGAGTCACAGGCTCAATGCCCACCGGAATCGGCACCACTTGAGGCGGATGGGTCGTGCGCTTGATGCCCCGACAAACCGCTTGATATTCTGCACCTTGAGGAACGAGAATTAGCAAATAAAACCTCCTTTTTGAGAGACGATAATTTTGAGAAATGAGTCATACCAAATCAATTTGTTGATGTTACAGATCCTTCGCCCCCTAAATCCCCCATTCTGGGGGACTTTGAGAATCCGAGACTGCTTTGGCTTGAAGTCCCGCACAAGTGGGAGATTTAGGTTGCTCTCCAAGATCTGTGGCACTCAAAGATCAATTTGGTATCAATCTCATTCACAGCAACTCTTCAAACAGGCTCATTCAAACATAATTCGATCCAGTTTTTTTGCTTCGTTGTTTGGTGCTTCTGCCCCCAAGTTGCCAATTCTGAGAGACTTTGAGATAGGAGAGTTTAAGGTCTTATCCAGAGAGAGTTTGCGTCGTTAAAAAACTTAAGCTCTGCGTCTGAGAACTTCTAGCAGCGTGGTTAACGATCGGGGAGCCGGGGCGATCGCTTCGACCCATTCTTGAGTCACGGGATGAATTAATCGTAACCGCCAAGCGTGAAGGGCCTGACCGGGGAGGTTCACGCCGATCGACCGTCCTGACCCGTAGACCTGATCGCCGACAATGGGATGCCCGATGAAAGCGCTATGCACTCGAATTTGATGCGTCCGTCCTGTTTCTAGCTCAAAGTGGATGAGGGTGTAGTTGCCGATGCGTTCTTTGATGTGCCAATGAGTGATGGCTCGCCGTCCGCCTTTTTCTTCGGGGATGATAGCCATTTTTTGGCGATCGACGGTGTGCCGTCCAATCGGCTGATCGACGGTTCCGTTGTCTGTGCTGGGTGCGCCGTAGACGATCGCCAGATAATCTCGTCGAGCCGTTTTGACGCGAAATTGGGATTGCAAATGGTGAAACGCCTGTTCGGTTTTGGCGACAGCGATCGCGCCTGTGGTGTCTTTATCTAATCGATGTACGATTCCTGGACGCTGCACTCCATTGATTCCCGGTAGCGTTGAGCAATGTGCTAACAGAGCATTCACCATCGTACCAGTTTCGTGTCCCGCAGATGGATGCACGACCATTCCCGCAGGTTTGTTGAGAATCAGTAACGAGTCATCTTCGTAGAGAATGTCGAGGGGAATGTTTTCGGGTAATAACTCTAACGGTTGGGCTTCAGGAATCTCGACCTGGATGAGATCGCCCTCTCTCACTTCAGCTTTTTTGGAGGTGCAAACTTTTCCGTTGACCTGCACGAGTCCTTGTTCGATCAGTTTTTGGACGCGCGATCGAGATAAATCTGCCAACTCATCTGCGAGGTAGCGATCGAGGCGATCGGTCGTTTCTTCAACCTGAATTTCGGTCAATAAGGACATGTAACTTTGAGCATGGGACGTTTGAGCTATCTCACTTCTATGCTAGTTTCTAATTTTGCAGTTCATCAAACTTTTTGGATCAGCGATCGTCCTAGCAATCCCTGGGGTCTAATCAGCAGCATGAGAAATAAGATGCTAAACGCAACGGCATCTTTGTAGGCAGAAAAGTCGCTTGGAACGAAGGCCTCGACTAAGCCGATCGCTAACCCTCCAACGACGGCTCCCGGAATGCTGCCCAACCCGCCCAACACGATCACCGCCAACCCTTTGAGACCAAATCCGATGCCAAAATAAGGGCCGGCAATGCTGACACTGGAGCCGACGAGCGTGCCTGCCATGCCGCCTAAAAAGCCGCTGACAAAAAACGTGAGGACGATGAAGCGATCGGGATTAATGCCCAACAAACTGGCGGTTGTCTGATCTTCGGCAACGGCTCGCATCGCTTTGCCATACTTGGTTGCGTTGATCAGGTAAGTCAGAATGCTGAGAACAATACCCGACACTAAGAAAATAACCACTTGCACACTGCGAATCGGAATAGGATTGCTATCGGTGCCAAAGTTAATCGCTGGTGGTAGGTTTCCGTAAGTATCTGGGGGAAAGGTGTAGATTTCTGCGCCGACCAGATATTGAATCAGATTCACGATGACAACGGCAACACCCAAACTAGAAACCACGGTCAGCAAAGAATCGGCTTTTCGACGACGCAAAGGACGGAAGGCAAATCGTTCGATGATTACAGAAACAATGCCAGCGATCGCACTTCCCAAAATAATTGCGAACCAAAACGGTAACTTGATCGGCAACACTAAATTTGCAAATAAACCATTGAATCCAAACGCACCCCCCATCAGCGCGTAAGTAAAATAAGCACCGAGCGTAAAAATAGCCCCGTGGGCAAAATTGATAATGCCTAAAATCGAAAAAACCAACGTGTAGCCTAATGCAAAAATGGCGTAAATGCTACCGATCGACAACCCATTCAAAAAATTCTGTAAAAATATCGTGGCATCCATATAATCACTAACAAATGTGAGTTCGATGAATCTCTTCGCTTCGGTTACAGATCCGGGTCGCCCCCTAAATCCCCCACGAGTGAGGGACTTTGAATCGAAAAGCTTGTCTTAAAATCTTGTCCAAAAGTCCCCCAGAATTGGGGGGTTGGGGGGCAGAGACCCAAAACAACGCAGCGGAAAAGCTCGATCTTAACCAAACTGTTGAATCGCAGGAAGCAACACCAAACCGAGAATCAAACTTACCACATTCATCAACAAGCTGAGGCTGAGAACCTGAGCGAATAAGAGCCGCTTTTGACTCAACCGATCAATCAGCCATGCCTCCCATCCCACCGCAAAAATTTCAGAGGCAGGCAGCGTGATCAGTGAGGGAATGCCAGTCGCGGGAGGCAGCGATTCACCATAGCCTAAAAAGAGTGCGACGACAAAGCCGATCGCTAACACCACAGGCAGCGAAAGTAACCAGACCAAAAACACTTTTTGCAGCGCTCTAATGGTGATTTCTGGACGGGTGGCTAGAAAAATGCTGAACCCGATCGCAATCAGCAAGCTCAAGACTCCAAATACTCGTGTCGTGGTGTATTGAAACGGCTGCAACGCTGGAAAGAAAAACCAGACGACTGGAAAAGTTAGCAGATTGATGAATGCGATCGCGACCAATATCTTAATCGACAGATCTCGCTCAACTTTGAATGCCCACAGACACAAAGCCGCCACGATTAGCTCTGTGATTTGAGTCAAGCCCAACGCAATGCTGAAGATCTCCCAGCGAGTGGGCTTCATGGGAGCGCGATCGACTTCAATCGTCAAGTCATCAGGCTGCACCGTCACGCTCAAACGTTTGGGATAGCCCACCAACGGATTCTGAAGATCTAAGGGGAAGGCGGGAGTTGTTTTGGTGCGATCGTCGAATTGAGCAATGAGTTTGTAATAAGGGCCAGTCGATCGCTGGCTAAACTGCGATTCTGCATAGAGGCAAGTGTTTTGCACACAATCAAACCGATGCGGAGCGCTGAGAATGGGACTCGACTTTAAACAATCTTCTCCGGTACAGATTCCTGTATTCATTAACAAGATGGGACGATCGCATGTCTTCGTCGCACATTCTACAAACTGGGCACCCTCGACGTTGACCGCTTTGGCATCTCGACCTTGAAACGTCATCCAAAAATAAGACGGGGGTGCAGGCGCATTAGCATCCGCGCTCGTCGTCATTAGCAGCAAACTGGCTATCAACGCTAGAAATCCCTTCAAACAGCCCGTCCACGATCGCGTCATCTCTAGCCATCCAGCCGCATATTGACACTGTGATTGTAGGCGATCGCTTGTCGAGAAGTTATCGAATCCGGTTGTCATTCATCTTCTAAACAACCCTCGATCACTTCATAGATTTGCAGTAGCTCTTCAAAGGTATCTCCTTGGGTAGCGCAACCTGGAATGGCTGGCACTTCTGCCCAAAATCCTCCCGCTTCTGCCTCATGAATGACCACTTTAGTTTTCATCAGATGCCTCAACTTCAGGTTTTCTCAAGAGGAAGGATTTGGACGGTAATCTTAGCGTTTTCAAGTCAGATGTGATCGCCCCTACAAAGAATCATACCCCTGTCAGACAGACCGTAGACCGATAATCAGACGTGAATTCGATGGGAGTTTTTCGCTTCGGTCTTCAGCGCTTCTGCCCCCCAAC
>NZ_JBJPHU010000277.1:0-1572 GCF_052939515.1 Phormidesmis sp. 146-33 | reverse complement strand
ATGAGGGATGAGGGATGAGGGATGAGGGATGAGGGATGAGGGATGAGGGATGAGGGATGAGGGATGAGGGATGAGGGATGAGGCAGCGTCAAGACCTCAACCAACTTCACATCGAAGACTTTCCCCTCGGACTGTAAGCTAAAAGCTAAAAGTTAACGGCTAATCGTATGACCATTCGGATTGGAAACGGGTACGACATTCATCGCCTGGTAGCTGGACGTGACCTGATTTTGGGCGGGATCAAAATTGAGCATGAAACAGGATTGTTGGGCCATAGTGATGCCGATGTGCTGACTCACGCCATTATGGATGCCATGCTGGGGGCGCTGAGTCTAGGAGATATTGGACATTACTTTCCGCCGACCGACCCAAGATGGGCTGGGGCTGATAGTTTGGTGCTGTTGGCGCAGGTGCATCAATTGATTCAAGATAAAGGCTGGCAAATTGGCAATATTGATTCTGTCGTCGTAGCAGAGCGCCCCAAACTCAAGCCTCATATTGAATCGATGCGATCGCGCCTCTCCACCATTCTCAAGCTGCCACCCGATCGACTGGGGATTAAAGCGACGACTAACGAAAAACTGGATGCTGTCGGGCGAGAAGAAGCGATCGCCGCCCATGCCGTCGTTCTCCTAGAACAGTAGCGCGCTTCAGCATTAAGAAACACTCGCAGATAGGGGCAGAGGCCTGCTGACCCCTTACAATCAAGTAACTGTGGTGCGTTGGCGTGGCTACGTCTTGACCTGCGGTTAATTCGGAGAAGACCCCTTAGAAATGTTCGGTTTGTCCGTTAAGACGCAGAGCCAAGTCTTAGCCTGCTGGATATTACCCAATCTGGCTTGTAAAACGATTGATGATCATCCCCGATTCAGTCCTGGATACCCTGCTCAAAGCGCTTCCCCAGGTACGTCCCCAACTTTACTTTAAGTCTTCGTTGACGGCCCTCTCCCACGCAATGGAAGACCAGGTTTTGGCGGGGGTCGATCGTCCTTTAGTGATTGCCAGTTTTCAACGAGAGCGGTTTTATCGTCAAGAATCTCACCGCTACTTGAGAATTGCCGAACGCACCGATCAGGTGTATGTGTTGGCGGCTCCCGAAACCGATTTTGCCAACCGTTCTCAGCAGTATGAAACGATCGCCTTTGAGCCAGCCGACGGTCTGAGCAAAGAGTGGCATCTCGTCGTCTTGGGGCAGCAGTACGCATCTTGTCTGATCTGCAAAGAGCGATTTCACGAATCCGAACAGGGCGTTCCTGATTTACATGTCGATCAGTCGCGACGATTTGAAGGAATCTGGACATTCGATCGCCAAACTGTCTACAAGTCAGCCGAGATTCTGCTGCACCGCATTTTGCAGTATCGTCCAGAACTTGTGGAAAAAATTGCGCCTGTTCTAACTCAGATTGGAGCCAACGAATCCACTGGATTTAATCAAGTCGATCCGGGCCCGTTTGCCGAACGGTTGGTGACCTATCTACAAGCCGGACAGTACAAGCTTTCTAAAGCCTATCGATCGATCGCCAAAATTAAAATAAGCCATGTAGGGCGAAGGATTGATCAGACGCAGCGATC
>NZ_JBJPHU010000067.1:0-36910 GCF_052939515.1 Phormidesmis sp. 146-33 | reverse complement strand
ACTCGCTTGCCTTCATCATCTCACAGATTTTATGGTTTTCGGATAGGCCCTTAGCATTACCAATTAGCATTACCAAATTATTGTTCATCCCTCTCTAACTACGACCTTCACAGCCATCTCCACTAAATTCCTCCCTCCTCCCTCCTCCCTCCTCCCTCTTCCCTCTTCCCTCTTCCCTCCTCCCTCCTCCCTCCCCAGGTGGGAATGCTACGCCAAAATCGTGGGTTATCCACACCAGAAGTTTCAAACAGGATTTGTAAAGATAGATTTGTAGTCCAAAAGCAAGCCAATGAAGTTTTTCACTCAACCGCTTTATGCCTGGTATCGCTCCACCATTCGGAATTCTAAGTATCGCTGGCTAATGATTTTAGGCAGTTTGATTTATCTGCTGAGTCCTTTGAATTTGTTGACCGATACAGTCCTGATCGTAGGCTGGATTGATGATGGCTTGATTGCTACGCTGCTGGTTACAGAAGTTTCGCAAATTCTTCTAGAACAACTCAAAAATCGCAAAAGCGAAAAGGTGACTGCTTAAGTCTGAGTTTTGTTCTATTCAACGATCTCTAATTCAATATCTTGTAAGGAAGGTCACTCATGTCTGATTCCATTAAAGACCGTCTAGCAGACGATTTCGAGAAAGTTAAAACAGCAGGTGGAACGCGACTGACTCGCATCAGTGAAGTATTCAAAAATGCTGCTTCTCAAGCGATTAATGAATTCAAAGAAGGCTCAGGTGAAATTGGTCTGATTGCTAAAGACACAGTTTCTACAATTTCTGGAAACTTGAACCAGAGTACTGAAGAAGCTACTGTTGAGAATTCTTCCTCTACCGATTTCAAGACTCTGGCCATCAGAATTTTTAACGCTCTGTCTGCCGAATTTAGAAATCAACTGAGCAAATGGGATGTAAAACTGACAGAACGCTACAGCGATCGCTATCTGACAGCCAAACAATCTCTTCAACAACGCCTAGAAAACTTTTCTATCTGGTATGAAAAAGCAAAAGTAAACGCTGAAGCAACCGGATCTGATCCACTACAGACTAAACAATTGGAACTAGAAACTCGAATTGGTGAAGCAGGAACGTCTGTCGCTCAAAAAGAACAGCAAATCCGCCAACACCTGAAAGGCTTGCTCCAAACGGCTATGACTAAATAGTTTCACCCTTTCCAAATCCACCATTTTCTATCACTTTGAGGTAACTTCCATGAAACTGATTCGTCTTTTGTTGGGTATTTTGATTCCCCCGATCGGTGTTTTTCTCACCTACGGCATTAGTAGTGCTTTGCTGATCAACATTTTGCTGACGCTCTTGGGGTGGGTTCCCGGTGTGATTCATGCAGTTTGGGCGATTACCAAGCATGAAGAAAAACTCGAAGGCAGGGTGTAAATTTTCCATTCCAAAATTCATTTAGGAGATATCAAATGTTGAGCTTTTTTCTAACCACCTTGACGAGTGCATTGGGTTTATTAGTGGTTGATTTAGTAGTTCCCGGTGTGGATATTGCTACGTTTCCCATTGCATTGTTAGCTGCGATCTCGATTGGATTGGTCAATGCGTTCGTTAAGCCGATTCTCTCAGTTCTCTCGCTACCAGTCACATTTCTGACACTCGGAACGTTTTCGTTGATTGTTAACGGGGTGTGTTTCTGGTTATCGTCTCTGTTTGTCCCAGGGTTTGCGGTACATGGACTGCTGGCGATCGTGCTGGCTCCGATCGTGCTTTCGTTTGCCACAACTTTTCTAAACAAGTACATTGCAGAAACAAGTTTCGGTCAGTCTCTAGCCGGATCAAACACTGCCAAACTTGAAGCTAAATAGTCATCAAAAATGACCATCGAAGCTACTTAAAAACCCTTACTGCCTTGAAGCTTGAGTCTCTGGTTGTAGGGGATTTTAGAATATATAAAACTAATATGAATTCGATAGAACTTTCCGTTTTGTGATTAATCACAGAAACTTATAACGGATTTAACCCGCGAGAAGTTTTGAACTAGAAGTCTTGTCTTAAAGGGGAGCATCCCAATTGTGTATTGATCGGTCATTGCCTGAATCCATCGCCCCCTAAATCCCCCATTCTGGGGGACTTTGAGCAAGACAAAGCTCTTGAATTGAAAAAAATGTTCAGGTTTCAAAGTCCCCCAATTTTGGGGGATTTAGGGGGCTGAAGCCAACCAAAACGAAGCGATTGACCTTTGACATCAAAAATTTAGCTATTTTGCACAATTGGGATGCTCCCGTCTTAAAATCCTCCAGATTTGGCAGGGGGGCAATTATTCACGAGTCCATAGCGCCAATCCGCCGCCTCGACCGCGTGCTGCAATAAAGGTTTCTGTTACTAAAAAGAAGGCGAAAAAAGGAAGTTGGGCAACCGATCGTTCCTCAAAATCCGTCTTGCCGCCTCGCAACTGACCCGCATAGATTGCATACTTACCAACGCTAATTTGAATTTGAGAAAAATCAAACGCCAGCAGGTTCTTTTTGCCCAAATATTTCGCCAATCCGGTGAACTTTAGCTGCAACCCACCCACTTGAATTTGATTGTTAATCGTTGCATAATCGTCCTGCTCCGCCACCGGACTAAATCCGATCCCCGCCGGGACAACCTGAGGAAGATAAAACCCTTTGCCCAAGGCAATCCCGCCCCTTTTGCGAAGCTTGCGAGTCCCCGTGGTAAAGCACAGTCGCCACTGACCCAGCAAGGGTGTGAGCGGATAGGTGAGTCGCTGTTTTTTAGCCGCTTTCTCAGCTTCCAGCAGTGCTTCTACCACGCGATCGGGGTTGGGGCGGCCCGTTCGACTAGCCGCATTTGCCAAAACATTTTGATAATCGGTTGTCAGTTCTGTTGTCATCAAAGTGGCTCCTATCTCAAATGGCTCACGAGAAACGCAACGCTCAAACCCAGACAAAGAATGAGCCAAAATCGCTGTTGTCTAATCGTTTGTAGCGTATCAGAGAGAACTTGAATTTCAGCTTTGAGTTGTTCGATCGTCCAGGTTTCTTGCATTGATCGCTGATCGAACTCCCGGCTTGCTTCGAGAAACTGTCGATCGACCTCACTCAACTGCTTACCCTGTAACCATTCCAGCCCACTTTGCAACGCCTGACCCCGCAACAACCACGACTCGTCCTGTTTTTGAGAAGTGACCCAAGCCTCCAGCGCCAGCCCATAAGGTCGAAGCTGATTGAACTGTTTCTCAACCCACACCAGGTCAAAAATCTGCTCATAAATCCGATTCTTTACCCTGAGCGCCCCCGGCGATCGCTCCACCAATCCAGACAGCCTCAAATCAATACTCTCAATGCTCGTGCTGTCTATTTCATTCCCCATCAACACCTGCTGATATACGCCCAACAATCGTCCCCGCTGCTGATTTTGTAAGAGCCGATCGCGAATCGTTCGCAAATGTTCTGGCTCGTCCTGAGTTTCCCAATCCTTGAGAATGTGCGATCGCACCAACTGCTCCACCCAAAAAGACTCACTCCCCGGCGGCAGTTTCAAAATTCCCTGCACTGTAGACTGACTTGCCTGCGCGACCATCTGACATAGCTTTTGAGTGAGAAAGGGCTGTCCATCTGTCCAGGTGAGAATTGATCGCAGCACGGTCTGTGGAGTGGTCACCCGTCCAATTAACCCATCCGCCAGCGAGAGTGCTTCGTGTTCTTGAAAGCCCTGTAGCTCGATCGCTCGCCCAATATTAAACGGAGTCTCAGACCGATCTTTTCGAGTGGCCCGCAAGGGATCGCCCATCAAATCCGAAGGAGTCGTCACACCCATCAACACCCAGGTCAACCGCTGATAAGTCAGATCATCCGCCCGTCGATTGTAGCAATAGCGAATCAGCCCAAAAAAGTCATCCACACCAAACTTGAGCTTGAGAACGCTGTCGATTTCGTCGATAAAGATGACGATCGGCTGTTGAACTTGAGTCAGCAAAACTGTCGCTAAAAACTCGCCCAATCGACTCGGCAAAGACAAGTGAGCAAAGTCACGCCACCAGGTGCCCACCTGGACATTGAGACAAAAACTATTTGCGAGAGAAGCCGCAAGCGAGGCATACCATTGTTCGGGAGTGGCTTGTTGGGTGCCGATCAGCGTCATATCAATTACCCCACAGCACACGCCAACCGCCTGCAATCGCTGCATTGTCCGAACGCGCAAACTCGACTTTCCCATCTGCCGCGAGTTAAACACGTAGCACAACTCTCCCGCCCTCAACGCTGCATAGAGGTCAAGATCTGCCTGCCT
The DNA here is from genome assembly GCF_052939515.1 of Phormidesmis sp. 146-33. Classification (NCBI taxonomy): domain Bacteria; kingdom Bacillati; phylum Cyanobacteriota; class Cyanophyceae; order Leptolyngbyales; family Leptolyngbyaceae; genus Phormidesmis; species Phormidesmis sp. 146-33. The sequence goes on along the minus strand of NZ_JBJPHU010000067.1, from coordinate 32,661 downwards.
CACCACATAGCTAGGTGCGTCTTTTTTGAGGCTGCCGCCGACTTGATACTCGTAGTGAGTCATGTGCAGATAACAGAATTATCGTTTTGCCTCTATAGGATCGTGGATTAAATAACTCCGAAATTTCACCCTCACCCTAGCCCTCTCCCCAAGGAGCTACCGTGTACACACAAGTTGCTTAATCGTTTATTGCCGAGATCTTCGCCCCCTAAATCCCCCAATCTGGGGGACTTTGAACTCGGATTCTGGGCTTGAAGTCCCCCAATTTTGGGGGATTTAGGGGGCTGAAGCGGACTGGAACGGAGCGACAAAAATCTGTTCATGACTCATTTAGGATTGCTATAGCAGTTAGTGATTAGTCGTAAACTAATGGACAAGAACGAATCAGTAAGAACCCGCTATTGCAAGATTTTTATAGCCGATTTAGGATTGCTCTATCAAGCCTTCCATTTGCAGCAAGAAGTTGAGAAAAAATCGCTCTGACTTGATGCGATCGCGCAGTCCTTTTTCTTCGGCTTGTTTGCGGGCGGTGATATCTTTGACGATGCCTTCATAAAATAGCAGATTGCCGTGAGCGTCTTTGACCGTCCGCACATCTTCCGAAATCCAAATCATGCGGCCGTCTTTGCAGTAGACCTGAGACTCAAAATCATTGACCGCGCCGTATTGCTGAAGGTAAGTCGCAAACTCTGATCGCCTCTGAGGACGCACATATAGCTGTTCGGCAACGTGAGCGATCGCGCTGATCAAGTCTGTTGGCGATGAATAACCGAGTAGTTGAGCCAGCGATCGGTTCACCCTTAAAAAGCGACCGTCTGGAGTGGTCTGAAACATGCCATTTACAGCATTGTCAAATACATCTCGATAGCGTTCCTCAATCTGTTGTCGTTCCTGTATCTGAATCTGTAAGTAAATGTTTTGTTCTTCGAGTCTTTTTTGCAGGCTTTGCAGCTTTAACTGATGCTCGACTCTGGCAAAGACTTCCTCGATTTGAAACGGTTTGGTCACATAGTCCACACCCCCGACCCCAAAGGCTTTTACTTTGTCGAGACTGTCGCCCATTGCGCTGATAAAAATAACGGGAATCTTGCTGGTCAACGGATCTGTTTTGAGTCGCTCACACACCTCGTAGCCATCAATCCCCGACATCATAATATCCAGCAACACCAGGTCTGGCTGAATGTCACGCGCCCGATTGAGTGCAATCCCGCCGTCGATCGCGCTACAGACTTCGTAGCCTTCTTGGGTGAGCGCATCTGAGAGAAATTGCAGCACTTCTGGTGTGTCATCCACGACGAGAATGGTCGCTTGAGGCAGCGTTTCTTGAACTTTGAAGCCCAACAGTCGAAAAATTTCTTGCTCGGCGTGTCTCAATTCGGGTAGATGTTTTGCGCCCCGGCTGCTCAAGGCTTCATGCTGAAGGACTAACTGCTCTAATTCAAGAACCATCCCGTGCGATCGCTCCCCCCCTTGAGACCTATCTAGCAAAGCACTGTCCACAGTTCTATCTGAAAGGGGAAGCAGGCGATCGAAGTTTTGGCGCAGAAGTTTACGCAGATAGTAAACCGTAATGGGCGAGAGGTGAGTCGGCTCCACTAGAGAATTGGGGACTTTTGATGTTAAATCGTAGGTGATCATTCTGGGTTTTGCAGTTGATTAGAGCCATCGAAAATTTGATGAATAGAGTGACAGACTTATATCAACAGATCTTGTTATGAGATAGGGTGGTGCTGAAGTGAGGCAGTGAGCAGAGTTATGTTTTATGTAGAGAATATTGACAATTTTAGCGCTAACCCCCTCCAAACAGAAACTCCTTGAGTTTTATTGAAGCATTATTTCTGATTTTAAAGGAGTCTCTTTACGTTTACAGCAGGTTTCAAACAGATAAAAGAGGGCTGACATCAGTTCTTTTGGTTGTTTGAAGAGTTTAGTCTTTTGTCAGCTCGACCAGTGCATCAAACTGAAAGTTTGCGACCAGATCGCTCAATCTCTGAGCAAGATCACCAAAATCGGGAGGAATCTGCTCAATCAGACGCAGACAGCGATCGGCATTTAGGCGCAGGGCCGATCGCTGAAGCTCAACCGTCCATTCCCTGGGCATTCTACTCACTAAAGACTTGAGCGGACGATCGCGCGCAGGGGGCATCACAGACAAATCAACCTGTTCTCGACTCAGCGGTTGCAATGGGCAGGGGTCAAACTGAGCAGGAATCTTTACGGCAAACAGCGTCCCCTGTCCGACTCCACTCCGGACGGTAACCTGCCCGCCCAACAGTTGGACAAACTGCCGACTGATCGCCAACCCCAGCCCCGTGCCTTTTTTCGACTTTCGCCCTGTTTCCGTTTGCACAAATGCGTCAAACACCGTGTCGATTTCTGTGGGCGCAATGCCCGGCCCAGTATCAGACACCTCAAAGTGCAGAAAGGACGATTGGGCGGTTGTCTCTCCCCAAACCCGCAGCTTGACGCTTCCTTGCTCGGTAAATTTCACCGCATTGCTGAGGAGATTGATCACGACTTGCCGCAGTTTTCCTTCATCGGTTTGCACCAGGTCTGGCAACTCAGGCGCACGATCGACCATCAACCGAATGCCTTTTGCGTCTGCCTGTACCCGAAACATTTCCTCTAGATTTTGCAGCAGGATTGAGAGATTGACCTCGCTGAGATTGACTTTGGCGGCACCGACCTCAATTTTGGAGAGTTCTAACACGTTGTTGATCAGGTCGAGGAGATGTTGGACACTGCGCTCGATCGTCGCCAGCCGTGCTTTTTGTTTTTCGTTGAGCGACTTGTCGTATCGCAAAAGTTCGCTACAGCCCAGAATGACCGCCAGGGGCGTCCGCAATTCGTGATTCATGTTGGCTAAAAAAGTGCTTTTGGCTAGATTGGCAGCTTCGGCGGCTTCTTTGGCTTGTTTGAGTTCGGTTGATCCGCGTTTGCGTTCGGTAATGTCTCTCAGCGACCCGACCATGCGAATGGGTTGTCCATTTTTGTCCCATTGAGCCGTACCGCGAGACTCACACCATTTGTAAGTGCCGTCTTTGCAGCGCAGCCGAAATTCGACGACGTATTGAGGAGTCTGTCGAGCAAAATAAGCCTGACGCGCTGTGAGCACGGTTTCTAGATCATCGGGATGCAGTAAATTTAGCCAGTCTGAAGACTCGATCGCTTCCTCCATCCCATAGCCCGAAATCTCTTGCCAGCGGCGCGATCGAAAGACCTGCTGAGTCGAAATATCCCAATCCCAAATTCCGTCGTTGTTGGCATCGAGAACGAGTTGTAGCCGCTCTTCGCTGGCTTGTAGGGCAAATTCTGATTGTTTGCGCTCGGTGATGTCCATGATCACGCCAACCATCCGCACGGGGCAATCGTCCGCATCATAAATCGCTCGACCTTTGCCCAACACCCAAAAAATCTGCCCATCTGGATGAATCACCCGATATTCTTCTGAGTAATCGGTCTGCGATATCAGCGACTGGTCTTTGGCTTGCTCGATTCGCTGCAAATCTTCTGGATGGACACGATCGCTCCAGGATTGTTGACTTGACTCGACTTCACCGGGTGTCAGCCCCAGTAGATAAAAGTGAATGTCATTCCAGGTCGTGACATTGGTGATCAGGTTCCAATCCCAACTGCCAATGTGGGCAAATTCTAGAGCCAGACGACGCTGTTCTTCACTTTTTTGTAAGGCGGCTTCGGTCTGTTTGAGATCGGTTATGTCTGTTGCGACGGTTGTCACGACCCAGCAGTGGGCCGCCTCATCCCATCGAGAGCTTAAGGTATGAGCAATCCAGCAGAGGCGATCGTCTTTGTGCCAAAACCGAAATTCGTAGCTGATGGTTTTTTTGGCCTTGATTGGCTCGATCTGTGCGCCAAAGACGGTTTCTAAATCCTGGGAATCGACCCGCGACCTGAAAAGCTGTTTGTCCGCCAACAATTCTTCTGCGGTGTAGCCATAGATCGCCTCGCTGCCAGGAGATACATAGTCCAGCGTCCAAGCGCCATTGGGATAAACACGACTGCTACCTAAAACCACGATCGCCCCTTTGAGAACGTCGCTGAGTTTGAGTTCTGACGCTTGTAGGGCGAGTTCTAGCTGTTTTCTCTGCGTGATATCGTGGCTGACTACGGTGACGACCCAACAATTATCGCTGTGATCCCGCCGCGACGCATAAGTACCAGAAATCCATCTGAGAGAGCCGTCACCGTGATGAAACCGATACTCTATGGTGACTGTGACTGTGCGTTCGGCAAAAAACTTTTGATAATTTGGCAGCACAACGGTTTCGAGATCGTCTGCATGTACCCGTGACATCCAGATATTTTGATCCGCGATCGCATCTTCCTGGGTGTACCCAAAGACAATCTCAGTTCCCGCCGAGCAGTATTCATACTCCCAGTCTCCAATGGCAAACAGACGAAAGCTGACGATCGCCGCCCCTGCGCTGTTGAGCACATCATTGAGTTTGGCTTGCGATCGAGACAAGGCGGCCTCGATGTGTTTCTGAGGCGTGACGTTTAAGCTGGTGCCAATAATCCGATAGACCTGAGAGTAGGCATCTCGTAGCGGCGTAAGCGTCGTCAACCACCAGAGTTCTTGTCCTTGAAAGGGAAGAAACTCTTCGTAAGTAACGCTGGCTTCACTGGTTAGACAGTCTCGATAGTGCTGAGTGACGATCGCTGCAAAGTCCGTCGTGTGAATCTGCTGGGGCGTTTTGCCCTGAGCCTCCGTCGAAGAGATACCTGTCAGCCGTTCACAGGTCGGATTAAACCCGGCATAGCGAAACTCATTCCCTTCGACATCGATCACAAAAATCGACTGGCCCACGCCTTCATAAATGCTGCGTAAGATGCGCGAGGTGACATTAATACTGGTGCCGACAATGCGATAGATGCGATCGTCAGCATTTCTCAGAGGCGTGAGCGTCGTCAGCCACCAGAGTTCTTGTCCTTGAAACGGCAGATACTCCTCATAGGTGATGCTTTCTCCGGCGCTGAGACAGTTTTGATAATGCTGATTGACGCTGGCAGCAAATTCGCGCCCATGAATCTGTTGGGGGGTTTTGCCCTGGGCATCGAGAGAAGAAATTCCGGTGATTCGTTCGCAAATGGGATTGAACCCGGCATAGCGAAATTGATCGTCTTCGACATCGATCACAAAAATTGACTGCCCCACTCCCTCATAAATGCTGCGTAAAAACTCTTCTTTCTCAAGCAGCGCCTGGGTCAGAGACTTACGATTGCCCAAGCTCTGAGCGGTTGTCAAGACTGCTATTTCGCCGTCCAGGTCGATCGTCTCTGCCGACATCAGGACAAGCTCCAATTCACCAGCCTTGTTAAAAACTTCAAACTCTTCTTTGTCTACAGCGCCAACCTCATGCAGACTGTGATGCCAGCGATCGCGATCGCCCGCCGCCCACAAATTCAATTCCTGCGTTGATTTGCCCAATACTTCCGGGGGGGCGTATCCCAAAAGCTGGCAAAAACTTGAATTTACGTCGAGGATGCGATCGTCGCTCGTGATCATCATCGCTGCGGGGTTTGACCGAAACGCCTTGGTAAACTTCTCTTCTGATTTTTGAAGCGCTGATTCGAGTTGTTGACGCGATCGCTGTTCCTCGGCCAATATTTGGGACTGAGTATCAAGCCGTTGGGTTAACCTCCGTATTTCTTCGGTCAGTGTCATACAAGTTCTTCGTCCGTAAATCCACTCTGAGCATAGATCAAAAACTCGGTCGATCGCTGTGATCAAACCTTTGGCGGATTCATAATTTCATGATATCGACGGACTTCTCCACTTCGCTTACCATTTGCCAACTGATTTGGTAGTAAAAAAGGGGTCACAAAGGTGCTGTTGAGTCAGTTGAGTCAATCGTGCAGGTTAACTTGCTTGAAGTCTGCCTCATCTAGACGAAAAAAGTTTCGCAATGACACTACAATTTCTCGAATTCGCTCAGTTCCAAACTGCATGGAGTTGAGTAATTTGGGCAGATCTTCTCGGAGAAATTCAAGGTCGATCGTTCTAATTTTCTCTTGAATTTCTTGTGGTGAATGAGGATAGTTTGCTTCGTAGAGTTGGATGAGTTCCAGTAGACCCTGGGCGTATTGTTGAGCAGGATTTAGATTGCCGTAGATGAAGTTGACTGGGTGATTAATCTCGTGGGCAACGCCTGCAACCAACTGACCCAAAGCAGAGAGTTTTTCTTGCTGAACGAGTTGTAATTGTGCCTGCTGAAGCTCGATCGTTCGTTCGACTACTTTTTGTTCCATCGTTTCAGCAAACCGCTTGAGTAAGCTATTTTGAGTTTCCAATCTTTTAGAAAAATCACGAAGCTGAATGTGAACTTTGACCCGTGCTAAAACTTCCTCTTGTTGAAATGGTTTTGTAATGTAATCAACCGCTCCTAAGCCCAAGCCTTTAACTTTATCGTCAGTGTCAGAAAGGGCTGTCATAAAGAGAATGGGAATGTTAGAAGTATCGAGGCTGGACTTTAAGCGGCGACAGGTTTCAAAGCCATCGATTCCGGGCATTTGAATGTCTAGTAAGATCAAATCGGGTGGATTATGTCGAGCTTGCTTAATTGCGCTTTCACCGCTGGTGGCAACTGCAACCTCAAAACCGTCTTCTGCTAGTGATTCAGAAAGTACTCGTAGGTTAGCCGGATTGTCATCGACGATGAGGATGACGTTTGCTTCAGAAAGGTCTTTTAGAGTGTGCATACAGGATTTGACTCGCTTGAAATTAAAAAGATGACGTTAGTTAATGAGCGGATGCTGCATCAAGCTGTGATTTTGAATGTCTAATTGAAATCAGCCTTAGATTGAGCGCTTGATAAAAACTGTTCGATGAATTTCTGAACTTTTTCAACTTGAAAATCTTCGATCAATTTAACCATTAATCGTACAAAAGCTACATACTGCATATCCGACGTTTCTAGCTTTTCTAGCTGCTCTTTTAGCGTTTTGAGACGGCCCGACATCGCTAAGTGATGCAATTGATGCAACTGTTCTATTGAGGGAGGCACAATCTCAGAGGAAGCAGCGATCGCTTCAGATTTATCTGGCTCATTAACCTGCTCATAAATCCATTCTAAATTGAGATGAGTTTGCAGCATTTCTAAGAGCTGATCTGCCTGAACAGGCTTTGGCAAAAACTCAACTGCTCCTGCCGCCAAGCTGATTTTTTGATCAGCTTCAAACACGTTAGCCGAGGAGATGATTACTTTCAACTGCCGAAATTGAGGAAACTCTTTTAGATGTTTGAGAAACTCTAAGCCATTCATAACGGGCATGGTTAAATCCGTAATCACCAGATCAGGCAATACCTCAAACGTTTTATCTAAACCCTCTTGACCGTCGTTAGCTTCAAACAGTTGAAATCCGATCGGGGTGAGTAAGTGGGTCACGATCGACCGATTTTCCCAGCGATCGTCGATGACTAAAATTTTATGTTTTTCACCCACATATCCCACAATTCTTCTCTGTTGCGCTTCTTTAGAGATTTTTACCCAATCAGTGGCTTCCGGAATTTCAACTTCAAACCAGAAGCGGCTACCTTGTGCTTTTTGACTGGTGACGGCGATCGTGCCTCCCATCATCTCGACAATTTTGCGACTGATTGCTAACCCTAATCCAGTTCCTTCTGAGTGACGATCGCGACTGCCAACTTGCTTAAAGGGTAAGAAGATGTTTTCTAATTGGTCAGCAGTCATTCCCACACCTGTATCTTCGACCTCAAAGCAAATAGTGTGCTGTAAATTTTCTTTGGCCTGCGACTTGACTCGAAGCGTGACGGCACCGCGATCGGTAAACTTAATCGCATTTCCCAACAGATTGATCAAAACCTGTCTCAGACGTTTTTCATCTGCATAAACTCCGACTGGAATGTGATCTTCAAACTGATAGGAAAAAGAAATACTCTTCTGCTCGGCTCGAATCCGACAAATCTCTACCACGCCTTGCAAAAAAGTTGGAAAATGGAAATCTTTAGGATAAAGCTCCATCTTCTGAGCTTCAATCTTAGAGAGGTCAAGAATGTCGTTAATTAATGTTAGTAAATGAGAGCCACACTGATGAATAATCTCGATTCCCTGCTGTTCTTTTTGACTCATTGTTTTAGAGCGTTGCAGAATTTGTGTATAGCCCAAGATCCCATTGAGTGGAGTGCGTAACTCATGGCTCATGTTCGCCAAAAATTCGCTCTTTGCGGTGTTGGCTCCATCCGCGATTTCCTTGGCTTTTTTGAGTTCGGCAGTGCGTTGATCCACTCGATTTTCTAATTCCTCAAACGACTCTTTGAGTTGAGCGGCCATTTGATGAAACGACTGCGCCAAGACATCTAATTCATCAGCCCCTTGCACTTCAATTTTGGGGGTGTGGGTGGGGGCTAATCCTGTTCCGTCACTCAGCCGAAATGCTCTCTGAGCATCCGCTTCTGCAAGTTTTTGGCACTCCTGAAGAATGGGTTCTAGACGGCGATTGAGACGACGTACAAATAGCGTGACGACCAGCGCCAAAACTGCACCCGCGCTTAAGGCTCCGATTCCTGTGATCGAAAGGGCCGGAACCAAAACCACCGACTGAGGCACCGCTGCAATCATCAACCACTGAGTGCCTCGAATGCGTTGATAAGCCCAGTATTGATTATCCGATAGCACTAGTCCAGTTTCCTGGGTGCCGATTTGCTTCCAGACATTGACGAGTTGGGGAATATCTTTGTAGGTCGCCAGCGCTTTTGCTTTTTGAGGGTTGGGCGGATAGGCGATCAGATTGCCCTTTTCGCTCAAGATGGCAAAGTAGCCGCCGCCCTCAGTCACCGGAACCTTAACCCGATCGCTCAAAGCCGTGACGTTAATATCAAGTCCGGTGATGCCAATGATGCGATCTTGGTCATCAAAAATGGGCCCGGTATAGGTGGTGAGTGTCAGTCCGTACCATTGATATGGTTCCAGCCAAATGTTTTTTCTAGCAGCGATGACATCGGTGTAGTAGGCTTTTTTGGGGTAGTCGTCGTCTTGAAACAGGTCTGAAAATCGAATGTCAGCGTGGGGTGGCGGCAGCAGTTTGCCAATTTGTTCGGGATTTTTTTGATCGACGTAGAAGTAGGGCCAATACCACTGGCGATCGGGCACCACTTGAAAAGCAGTTTGACCAAAGCCAAGCGCCATCGTCAGAGAAGACCGTTGTTGAAACAAATCAAAAATCAATTGATCGTAAAATTTTGAGTCTCGAAGGCCCTGTCGATGGCTGGTTTTGACGACAGCAGATAGGTTGGTCATGGACTGCTCAACGCTGGCAAGCTCACCTTCGATCGATTTGACCTGCGTGCTCAAGTTGCCCCGAATCTCATCTTTGGCGCGGCTTTCTAACGCTTGATAAAAGAAATAGGACATTCCACCCAAACCGACGAGGGCACTGCCTAACACATAGAGAAATAGCCTCGAACCAATTGACTGATAGATGGAATTTTTCATCGTTCTCACAGGCACACCGTTGATAGAAGCGCTGAATGTAGGAGGTGGAATTTGGAGTTGACCTTTGAGCAAATTCCGTTCGTAACTACGTGGAGCAATCCTCCTTTCTCAACCGTTGCTTCGACTCTTTTTGAAGTCCGCTCGTTGAAGTTTCTTTAAAAGATGGCGGTTGAAATCAGCACGTTCTACAAGTTCTTTCAGAATGCCCAAGCGTATTAGAGAATTTACAAAACTCTCGTCAACTCTTGTGTGAATTTACGGGCTTGATGGCATTAACTTTATTGAAGTTATTTTCAGCACTCAGTATCTACTGACGATCGACTCCTTAAAAACACGTCAGTTCGTTAGAATTTTTCGCTTCGTTATTTTGCACTTCCGCCCCCCAGCCCCCCAATTTTGGGGGACTTTAAGACAAGAATTCCAGTTCAAAGTCCCTCACTTGTGGGGGATTTAGGGGGCGAAGGATCTGTAGCATTCACAAATTGATTGGGTATGAGGAACTTGTGGATGGCTGGGCAGAAAGCTTTGTCAGTTAACCAGGTTCGATCGCCGCTACCCCCTTTCTAAACCCTGGTCAACCTGTTTTCAAGGACGCTTGGACGCTCTAGAAATCCCGTCTCGGTAAAGTAAGAAAAGTAGGTGTCGAGAGAGGGAGCGATCGCCAGACACTTAAGGCTTGTGTCGGTGAGTCCTGCAATCACATTTCGGCAATCTACTTTTTTGAGGGTCAGGGTTTCTAAAGAACTCAGGCAATCTTGAGCAAACAGAGAGCGTAGGGGACTCAAGGCATTTTCAGCGGTGAGCGTGGATAGGGTTGATTGCCACTGAGCGCAGGGGACAAACTGAATCGGGTGGCCGATCGTCTGCATGTAATTCACCAGTTGGCGCAAAGACAGCGTATGGGGATTGACGAGATGAAATGCCTGTCCTAATCGATGGGGCTGATGGGAGAGATGAACGATCGCTCGACTCACATAGTCCACAGGGGTCAAATTCATTTGGAGATCAATATCGGGAGCACTGCCTAATTGAATCAAACCTTTGATCAGGCGGCTCACCAAATCATCCGTTTTAGAAACTCCTGTTTGCTGATGGCCAACGATCATACCGGGGCGATAAATGCAGGTGGGAATGCCGCGATCGTGGGCCGCCATCACCAATTTTTCGGCTACCCATTTGCTCTGAGCGTACCCGTTAAAAAGTCCGTGACTATGCATTAGATTGTCTTGTTCTGTCCATTTTTGGGTATTTACATAAGCAGAAGACTGAAACACATCCAGCGTTGAGATAAAGTGAACTGGTTTGGTTTTGATCTGGCTGGCGAGTCGCAAAATTTCTTGAGTTCCCAAAACGTTGGCAGCGCGGAGAGCAGAGTAGGGATAGATCAGATTGACAAAGGCTCCGTTGTGATAAATGACATCGATTTTGCTGGCCAATTGCTCAAAGCGCTGGGCAGAAATTCCTAAAAGCGGCTGTGACAAATCGCCCAACACGGGTAGAATTCTCGCTGCGTCGATCGACTTGATGCAGGTGTATCGCTCCAGAGTTTGCAGCAGTTTTTGGTGTCCGTCGCGATCGTTCTCGGCCCGTACTAGACAGTAAATATCCGCTTGAGTTTGCGCCAAAAGTTCTTGCAGTAAAAATGTACCCAAAAATCCAGTCGCGCCCGTCAAAAAGATGCGTTGAGGAATAGAATCAGAAACGCTAAACGGAACGTCTGGACAAATCGAAGGATCGAGCAGCGCCTCCGTTTGCAGATCAGCGTCTGTGATCTGAGGAACGATCATATTCCCCAGTTTCAACGACTCAATGATCTGAGCTAACCCCGCGATCGTCGGCGACCGAAACAGAGCCATCAGAGACACCTCGACCCGAAAAGCAGCCTGCACTTGAGAAACCAGTTGTGTCACGAGCAGCGAATGTCCACCCAGGTCAAAAAAGCTGTCATACACGCCTACCTGTTCGAGGCTGAGAATTTGGCTCCAGAGTTGGGCTAGTTGAGTTTCGAGAACGGTGCGAGGAGCGACATAGGGTTCGGTAAGATGGGAGCGATCGCAACCAGGAGCAGGTAGAGCGCGGCGGTCAATTTTGCCATTGGGAGTCAGGGGCAGCGTCTCCAAAATTACGAAGGTACAAGGCACCATAAACACAGGCAGTTTCTCTCGCAAAAAGGCGCGAAGTTGTGGCACGAGTGATTTGGGGTTGGCGGCGCTGAGGGGATCGTTGGCATAGGTGCTGAGTGAGTGAATTTCGATAGTTTGTGCCGGGGTCGGAACTAACCAGGAATTGGTTGGATGGGGCGATCGACGGCAAAAAATTGCATCATAATAGCCCACGCCTTTTGCAGCAGACCAAGTAATTGAGAGGTCAAAGTCAACTTCTGCGCTGAGTTGCCAGAGTGCTTCAGGGTCAAGGGCGGTTTTGAGAGTAGGCAATCGCCGCAAATCTTCTACGGTCTCAGGGGGATTGGATTTGAGCAACTGGACGGCGGCTATTTCTGACAAAATTCGAGCATTGGGAATGTTAGAAATTCCGATCGAGTTGCAGGTTTTATCCAGGAGAATTTGACGAATTTTAGCCAGGGTGAAGTCTTGTTGCCAGTCGAGCCAGCTTGGTTTGGCACTCAAATCACGGCCAGCCTTAACCTGCAACACCACATCGTAACGAAAGCAAGTTAATTCATTGTGATGAACGCCGCGCTTAAGTTGAATCTGCACGCGACTGATTTGAGGTAATCGCTGCTGAAGTGCTATAAAGAATGCCGGATCGATCACCAATTCTCTCTCTTGAGTAACACGATCGCGAATCCGTTGACGTAGTTTTTGAGTCGAGAGCGATGACGGCGCTTGATAAAGTTGCACTGAGGTATGAAACGCTTCTAAGAGGGCCAGATTTCGCACATCGCCGATAAAAATTTGTCCGCCTGGTTTTACCGCCTTAGCCGCCGCTTCTAACACTTCGATCAAATAGGTGATGCTGGGGAAATATTGAACGACAGAATTGAGAACGATCGTGTCAAAACTTTGAGGTTCGAGATCGGTTAAAGCGTTGGCAGCTTTTTGGTGTAGGGTGACGTGTGACCAGTCTGGATGGCGTTGCTGGATTTGTTGCTGAACGTAGTCGATCGCTTGTTGCGTGATATCTGTACCCACGTAGCGATCGCAGTGGGGAGCCAATCGAAATAGTAACAATCCGGTTCCGCAGCCGATCTCTAAAATGCTTTGTGGTTTCAGAGCGAGGATGCGATCGACGGTGTGATGCACCCATTCCTGTAGCTCGTGAGCAGATGTCATTTTTCCGGTGTAGCTGCTATTCCATCCAGCGGTATTGAAAGTGTAATCTAAGCTGTGAGAAGAATCGTTGTAGGCAGTGTTCCAGATCTGTTGCCATTGAGTCGTCATTTGAGCGGCGATTTCAAGTTGAGTTTCGGTCTGTGAGGGTTGCGATCGGGGAACAACGTAAGCCACAAGCTGTTTTTCTTCAGTGTCTCCGTGGGCGATTACGGCCGTTTCTTTGACTTGAGGATGTTGACTGAGAGCCGTTTCGATGTCGCCAAGCTCAATGCGGTGTCCGCGAATTTTGACCTGATGATCGACTCGTCCGATAAACTGGATGCTGCCATCGGGTAGATATCTGGCCAAGTCTCCTGTTTGATAAAGGCGGGCACCTGGTCGATCGCTAAACGGGTCAGGAATAAATTTCTCTTGCGTCAAGTCAGGACGATTGAAGTAGCCCCGCGCCACCCCGTCTCCCCCGATGTAGATTTCTCCTGGCATTCCTGTTTCTACCTGCTTGAGCGCATCTCCCTGGCGACGGGCGGGTTCTGCAATGAGATAGATTTGAGTGTTGGCGATCGCATGACCAAGCGGCACTGGGTTTGCATCCAACTCCATTTTGTGAACCATTGACCAGACGGTTGTTTCGGTTGGGCCATACATCTGCCAGAGCGCGCCGCCTCTTGTGAGTAATTGGTCAGCCAGCGATCGGGTCAAAGCTTCTCCACCACAGAGCATTTTGAGTTTGCCATCGCCCTGCCAGCCCGCGCTGATCAACATTCTCCAGGTTGAGGGAGTCGCCTGCATTAGGGTCACAGTAGAACTGGTTAGCAGGTTGGCTAATTGCACGCCGTGAGCGGCAGTTTCGCGGCTGGCCAATAGGATCTGAGCGCCGACGATCAAAGGTAAGAAAAGCTCTAAAACCGCAATGTCAAAGGAGAGGGTGGTGATCGCTAAAATGACATCTTCTGGGGCCAGTCCGGGTTCTTCTCGCATTGAGTTGAGAAAATTGACCGCAGCGCGTGGTGAGTGATCTGAACGCCCTTGGGGTTGCCCGTTGAGCCAGAGGTGTAGATGGTGTAAGCCAAATTTTTGGCAGTCACCGTGCAAGGTAGATTTTCAAAAGAATGGGCTGTCGTCCAGGTTTGATCGAGACAGATAATTTGAGTTTGGGACTGAGGCAAGCGATCGAGCAAGTCTTTTTGAGTCAACAAAATCGCCAGTTGGGTGTCTTGGATGACGAATGCCAGTCGATCAAGGGGATAGTTGGGGTCGAGCGGCACATAAGCACCTCCCGCTTTGAGAATAGCGAGCAGGGCAACCAGCATTTCTGGCGATCGCTCCAAACAAACTCCGACCAGGCTCTCTGGCTTGACTCCCAAAGTCTTTAAATAATGGGCAAGCTGGTTAGCTTTTTGATTGAGTGCTTGATAGGTGAGGGAGCGATCGTTAAACGTAATCGCAATTTTGTCAGGTGTTAGGAAGACTTGACGTTCTACAAGCTGCTGAATCGAGACGCTTTGATCATCAGAAAGCATCGTTTCTCCTAATTAAGTTTTGACGAATGAATGCGGAGTAACCAAGGATACAAACTGCTAAATTCTCAATACAAAACCCAGAATTTAGGATTTACTAGTTTGATGCGGCGGAGCGAAGACTTTACGCTTCATCTGGCAGCGATCGCAATCAATTGTAAATCTTGCAGACTATTCTACCGATAGAGTACTGAATTTTATTGAACTGCACGAAAGCTGATTTTCTCAGTATCCAGCAATCGCACGGTTTCATGCGGTCGGTAACGATTGAAGGGTTCTTAAAAATTGTATAAAAACGAACACTGAAGATCGCGCCTAAACTCCTCGAAGACCTAACCCTGTGCTGCAAAACACAAGCGTTGTCCAATCTTTCTTGATGAGTTGTGCTGTATGAGGAGACGATCGACCTTTAAGTTAAGCCGCCGCAATTTTAACGTGAATTTGATAGAGTTTTTTCGCTTCGTTGTTCACGGCTTCTGCCCCCCAACCCCCCATTCTGGGGGACTTTAAGAGAGGAATTCTGGTTCAAAGTCCCCCAGAATGGGGGATTTAGGGGGCTGCCTGGAGTGATCGCCACAGCGAGGGATTTCATCGAATTCACGTAATTTTAACGTGAGTTCGACGGAGGATAGAAGCGCAAAAGGAAAGCTGAGACTACCGTTGAAAGTAACGTAAATCTCTCAAGTCTCAGCTATGGACACCATCGTATCGCACTTGGATTTGACTACCATCTTCTGGGAGGTGGACGACTTCTGTGAGCAGTTTGAGCGGGCTTGGTCGTGTCAAGCTCAACTACCTGCCGCAGGTGGAACCAGGCACTATCGATCACGAATGCGCTTCAGTGAAGTGATGACGATCTTGATTGCGTTTCATGGATCGGGGATGAGAACGTTCAAAGACTTTTATACGTTGACAGTGCTGCCCTACTGGCGGAAAGCCTTTCCTAACTTGGTCAGCTACACGCGCTTTGTCGAATTAATGCCCTGGTGCTTGATGCTGCTGTGCTGCTTCGCCAATACCCGCAAAGGAGAAATGACCGGACTTGCTTTCATCGACTCGACACCCCTTGAAGTGTGTCATCCCGCACGCGCTCACGCGCACAAAGTCTTTCAAAACCTCGTGGGTTGGGGCAAAAGTTCAATCGGGTGGAAGTTTGGCTTCAAGCTGCATCTAATGATTAATGATCGTGGAGAACTCTTGGCGTTCAAACTGACTCCTGCCAATACCGATGACCGCCAACCGGTTCCCGAAATGACCCAAGACTTGATCGGACAACTCTTTGGAGATCGCGGCTACATCAGTCAAAAATTGTTCGAGGAACTCTACGATCGCGGTCTACAACTCGTGACCAAATCCAAGAAAAATATGAAGCAACGCCTGGTCAAGCTGATGGATAAAATCTTGCTTCGCAAGCGGTCGCTAATTGAATCGGTCAACGATCAACTGAAGAACGTTTGTCAGATCGAGCATTCTCGACATCGTAGTTGCTGGAATTTCTTGGTCAACTTGGCGGCAGGACTGATCGCTTATACCTACCAGCCCAAGTTGCCATCCTTAGATCTTCAACCTAAAGGCTTGCCGGCTCTGCCCCCTGCCATTTTTTAGTCCATCGAACTCACGTTAATTTTAGAATTTCACGAAAAAAAACAAAATGCTGGCTGCATCAAAATTTCACCAACTCCATCCTCAAATTTTCCCGCAACTTTTAAGGGCACACGCACCCACCCGGAAAAGCAGACCCGCAAGCCAGCGCGTCATCCCTCATCCCTCATCCCTCATCCCTCATCCCTCATCCCTACAGAAACGATCGCTTCTACCCATCGGACAATTCCAGCGACTAGCGTTTCCAGTTCAACGGGTTTGGCAAGATGTTGCTGAAAACCTGCCGCCAGAATTTTATGTTGATTTGATTCGCCCGCGTAGGCGGTCAGCGCGATCGCCGGAATCGATCCGCCTTGTTCGGGGGGCAAGCTTCTGACGTGATGAATGAGGGCATAGCCGTCCATGTCTGGCATTCCAATATCACTGAGCAGCAAATCTGGCTTTTCTTGAGACAAAACCTCGATCGCCTGCCGGGCCGTGGGAACCGAAGTCACGATCGCGCCCTGCTGTTGGAGCATAAACCCAACCAATTCTCGATTGTCTGCCTCGTCATCCACTAATAGAATGCGTAAGCCTTTGAGCCGCGCCGGGACAGATAGACAGGAAATAGAGTCGTGATTTTGCAGGTCGTTCTGCCCATCTTTTGAATCATCGACATCTCTCTGAATCGTCTGTCTCGCACCCTCTTGATGAATGGGAAGCCTGACCGTAAATGTCGCACCCAGCCCCTCACCCGGACTGTCTACTTGAATGGTGCCACCGTGCAACTCGACCAGATGACGCACGATCGCCAGTCCCAATCCCAAGCCACTATGCGATCGCGTCGTTGTACTGTCTGCCTGCCTGAAGCGATCGAACACTCTGGGTAAAAAGTCGGGATGAATTCCAATCCCTGTATCGGTTACTTTAATTTGGGCAAAAGGAGTGTGAGATGGGTTCTGCTCAGTCGCTAACTCAACGGTGACTCGGCCAGCCTGGGGCGTAAACTTAATGGCATTGGTTAGAAGGTTACAAATAATTTGTTGGAGACGAGTCGGATCACCCCAAACTCGAACGATCGCACCCTCCAAACCCGGTGACACGATCTGAATCGATTTGGCTTCGGCTTGTGGCCGCACAGAGTCTAAAGCAGCGTCAACAATCGCAGTTAAGTTGATGGCGTAGCAGTTGAGCTTTAACTTGCCGCGAATGATTTGAGAAACATCGAGAATATCTTCGATCAGTTGTGATTGCGATTCGGCATTGCGTTCGATCGTCTCCAGAGCGCGAGCCGTTGTTTTTTCGTCAAACTTTTTAGACCGCAGCAGACGTGCCCACCCCAACATCGAATTTAACGGCGTGCGGAGTTCGTGAGAGAGGACGGCTAGAAACTCATCTTTCATTCGATTGGCGGTTTCGGCTTCTTGACGGGCCACCTGTTCGCGAAAGACTTGCTCCTGGATGGCTTCGGCTTGTTTGCGCTCGGTGATGTCCTCGATCGTGCCCACATAGCCCAACAATTCTCCGTGAGCCGAAAGCATTGGTGACGATCGTATCTGTGTCCAGCGAGTGCCTTCCAAGGTTTGAAAGCGCAACTCCTGAGAATATTCTCGACCCTGACGAGTGTAGATTGACCAGCTAGAAAGTGCTTTCTCGCGATCGTCGGGATGAATAGACGCAAACCAACCCTTAGCCAAACTTTCTTCGGCTGACAAGCCACAAATTGCCTGAAATCGAGGATTGGCGTAGCTACATTGACCAGAGGGATCGATCACAAAAATGCCCGACGGAGAACAGGCGCTCAAAGACTGAAACCGTTCTTCACTTTGGCGGAGTTCTGCATTCATCGCCACCAGTTGCGCCGTCTGCCGCTTGACCGCTTCGGTCTTTTTGAACAGATCCACAAACACCGTCACCTTGGAGGTGAGTACAGAAGCCTCGATCGGCTTAAACAAATAATCGACCGCTCCCAGCGAATAGCCCTTAAACATCAGGTGATCGCTGGTGCTAAAAGCGGTGAGAAAGATAATTGGCGTTTGGCGCGATCGCGGTCGATTGCGAATCAAGGTAGCCGTCTCAAAGCCATCCATTCCCGGCATCTGCACATCCAGCAAAATCATCGCAAAGTCTTGATGCAGCAGACACCTCAAGGCTTTTTCTCCTGATGAGGCTCTGACCAGATTTTCACCCAGGCCTTCTAGTATCGCTTCTAGGGCAAGGAGATTTTCGGGTTGGTCGTCCACCATCAGGATGTTGACTGGCTCGGCTGACATAGGCTTTTTCTCAAACAGCATCACAAACAAAGGTTCACCAAAAAAGCAGCGATTTGAGAAAGCGGTAACACCTGATCGATCGAGGTGGCCGCGATCGCCGATTCTGGCATGGTCGGACTTTCAGCAGTTTTGGGGTCTTGTACGATCGTAACCCCTCCCTGCGCTTTGATGGTAGCTAATCCCTTTGCGCCGTCGTGATTTGCCCCGGTTAACAACATTCCAATCACTTGATGTCGATAGACCTCGGCGGCTGACTCAAACAAGACATCGATCGAGGGTCGCGCAAACGAAACGGGATCATCAACAGACAGGGCAAAGTTTCCCGGCTCGATCAGCAAGTGATAGTCAGGTGGGGCAATGTAGATGTGCCCCGGTAAAATCTCTTCTTTATCTTCAACGTCGCAAATCGGCAAAGCACTATACCGCTGTAGCAGTTGACTCAGGGAACGGTCAGAGTCTGGGTGTCGATGTTGAACGATCGCGATCGGCACTGTAAAACTCTCTGGTATCTCTGGTATCACTTTTTTGAGAGCGGACAATCCCCCCAGAGACGTACCGATCACCACCAGAGCAAAGGGAGATTCAATAGAAGCCATTAGCAGAGACGACGATAGAGTTTTTCGGTGCGCGAAAGTTCTTCATATTGGGGTGCGTGCGACGTAAAGCGAATTGTTTCCTGCTTGCCCAAGCCGAGAATACCAAAGGTACAAAGGCTATTGTAAAAAAGTTCGTGAACGTGCTGTTGAAGGGTGCGATCGAAGTAAATTAATACATTTCGACAGCAGATGAGATTGAATTCATTAAAAGAGCTATCGGTCGCCAGATTATGTTGTGAGAAGAGAATGTTGTCTCGCAAAGATGACCGAAAAATGGCGTGGTCGTAGGCGGCGGTATAGTACTCAGAAAACGATCGCCGTCCGCCTGCCTTGAGATAAAGCTGGGTGTAGCTCTGCATCAATGACAATGGAAAGATGCCACTTTTTGCTTTTTGTAACACCTGCTCGTTGGTGTCGGTGGCATAGATGCGGCAGCGGTGATATAGCCCTTCTTCTTGGAGCAAAATCGCCATTGAGTAAACTTCTTCGCCCGTCGAGCAGCCTGCGTGCCAGATCCGGATAAAGGGATAGGTTCGCAGCAATGGGATCACCTGATTTCTAAAGGCAAGAAAGAAACTGGGATCACGAAACATGGCCGTCACATTCACGGTCAGACTGCTGAGAAAGCGATCGAGACAGGAGCGATCGTGCAAAATTTGAGCCTGAAGTGCAGAAACTGTAGGAATCTGCTCAGTGGCTAAAAATTTACGAATCCGACGCTTGAGAGACGAGGGGGCATAGTTGCGAAAGTCATAGCCGTAGAAGCGATACATTCCCTCTAACAGCAAATGGATTTCGATGTCCTCCAGCGTGCAGAGGGCTTGGGATGGCGGTGACGAGAGAGACATAACTCATCAGTTCACAGTTGAGAACACTATCAAGGATTTATAGAAGAATTTATAGAAGAATTTATAGAAGAGTTTATAGAAGAATTTATAGAAAAGTTTATAGATTGAGGATTGATAAAATTCAGCGCTTTGCGATCAAGTTTAAATAGGCTTGCAATAGACTTGCACAATTGGGATAACTTTTTCTGTAGCATTGCTGAATCGTGGGATGAATTGCCTCAAAGCGGAGGGGGTTCAAAGTCCCCCAATTTTGGGGGATTTAGGGGGCGAAAAGATGGACACTTCCCACGCATTCATCCCTCCAATCAGCAACGCCCCTTTTCTGTAACCCAACAATTTCTAAAGAGTACGCAAATTGAGCGAGATGGGCTACCCTCTGGCGATCGAACATTTTGTATAAAGACTATTCCCCCTTGCAGAGAGTGTGCCTGTCTAGAGTCCTACCGTGTATACATAAGTCGATTGATCTGTACTTGCTGTAATCCTTCGCCCCCTAAATCCCCCATTCTGGGGGACTTTGAACGCTGATCAGGGTTCTAAACTCTGGAAGTTTTTTTTGCTTAAAGTCCCCCAGAATGGGGGATTTAGGGGGCTGAAGCCGACTAGAACGAAGTGAGTATGGACTTGTGTGTACACCGTAGGTCTAGAGTCGAGGAGTCTGATTGCCACTCCGAACAGGGAAAGTCAGGGATTGAAGACAATTCGGTAGCGTTTGTTACAGAAATATTTTAGAATATTAGAGTCAAAGAAAATTCAGTTTAATCATTGAAACTGTCGTTTGTGAATCATGAATACTACTGTTCAAGGTAATTCTTCTAAAATTGCCGCTCAACATCAAGCCGCGATCCTCGCTTCACTGTCTCACCGGATCGCCGTTGCCAAAGCGTCTCAAAATGTTGAACTCGTTTTCCTCTTAGAGCAAGAACGCCGCCAATTAGCTCAAGTAGATCGTCACGGAGTGCAAGCGGTCACCAACCACCTCAAACAAGCCTGGAACAATTGGATGAGAGCGATCGATGAGTCTTCTCGGCTCTCGGTTGAGCGAATTGTAGGTGATTCGGGTGTGATTTTGTGGCGGGCTTACGACCCGATGACGGGCAAAACACTCTACGCCGAATCGACCTCAGAAGTCGTGCAATGGATCGAAGACAACCGTCTGGGTGAATAGAGACGTTAGGAGATTTCCTTTAATAAATTTACCCGGCTGTCTCCATTGAGAGTTCTGAAAGTCAAAGTCCCCCAGAATTGGGGGATTTGGGGGGCTTCCCAAGGTTGGTAACTTCTTTGCTAGAAATCTCCTAATGTCCAAACTCCTCATCGATACAGCCAGACTCGCAGCAAAGAGATCAACTGTTCGGTATCGACGGGTTTTGTGATGTAGTCTGAGGCTCCCACTTCAATACACTTTTCTCGATCGCCCTGCATGGCCTTGGCTGTGAGTGCGACGATCGGAAGGGTGCGGTACTGCTCCTGTTGGCGAATGGCGCGAGTCGTTTCGTAGCCGTCCATTTCAGGCATCATCACATCCATCAAAATCGCGTCAGTGTCGGGATTGGCTTGCAGCACTTCGATGCCATCTCGACCATTTTCGGCGTAGATCACTTCCATTTCGTATTGTTCTAATAAGCTGGTCAGGGCAAAGATATTTCGCATATCGTCGTCAATGACCAGCACTTTTTTGTGAGCTAAAACCGGATCACTTTGTCGAAGTTCTTCTAAGATTTCACGCTTGGGTTGCGGCAAGTTGGCCTGAACGCGATGTAAGAAAAGGGCTGTTTCGTCGAGAAGTCGTTCGGGCGATCGTACGTCTTTGATGATGATCGTTTCGGCGAGCCGTTTTAGCCGAGTTTCTTCGGGGCGGGTCAGTTCTTTACCTGTGTAGACGATGATCGGTAAGCTGGCAAGTTCGGATTCTTGCTTGATCTGCTCAATTAGATCAAAGCCGCTCATGTCGGGCAGTCCCAGATCCATGACAACACAATCAAAGCGCTGCGATCGTAGTCTAGAAAGTGCTTCTGCTCCCGTTCCGACGGTTGTACTCTGAACGTCACCATTGCCAATCAGTTCAGCAATACTATTAGCTTGTACAGCGTCATCTTCGATGATCAAAAGTGATTTCACCGGACGATCAATAAAGCCTTTGATGTTGGTAAAAATCTGATTGAGGGTTTCGGATGAGACGGGCTTTTGTAGATATGCGATCGCGCCCAAACTTAATCCTCGCTGCTGTTGGTCATCACTCGACAAAATGTGAATCGGAATGTGACGAGTTTCGGGGTTGTGTTTGAGGCGATCGAGTACCGTCCAGCCGTCCATATCGGGCAGGTGAATGTCTAACATAATTGCATTGGGCTTGAAGTGCTGCGCCAGCGACAAACCGGGCTGACTTCTCAATGCCACGATTACTTTAAACCCTTGCTGACGAGCCATCTCAAGCAAAATGCGGGCAAAATTAATGTCGTCTTCGATGATCAAAAGCACGCGATCTCTTCGAGATACCCGCAAGGGGTCGTTGGGCTGAATCTGATCGCGATCGTCGGCGATTTCGGAAGCTGGCAGCGAAGGGACAGGGACAATCAATTCGGGGACGGACGATGGCAGGGGTTGCAGAGCCGTCGCAGGTAAGGAGGGCTTTTCTGTCGCCTTGAGCACTTGCGGTAGATAAAGGGTAAACGTGCTGCCCTGTCCGGGTTGGCTGACGAGTTGAATGCTGCCTCCTAGCAATTGAGCGAGTTCGCGACTGATCGACAATCCCAACCCGGTGCCTCCATATTTGCGGCTGGTCGTACCGTCGGCTTGCTGAAACGCTTCAAAAATAATCTTCTGCTTTTCTGGGAGAATTCCAATTCCGGTATCACTGACGGCAAAGGCGATCGTCGGTTCATCACGTTGAGTCTGAACAGAAGCAATACTTAGCGTCACGCCGCCCTGATCAGTAAATTTGAACGCATTGGACAATAGATTTTTGAGAACCTGTTGGAGACGTTTGATATCGGTGGTGATGGTGGGTGGAAGATCGGGGGAGAGGGCGATCGTAAAGCTGAGTCCCTTACTTTGGGCTACTTGATTAAAGGTTCGCTCTAGATAGAGCCGCAACTCGTTCAGATGTAACGTCTCAAGCTCAAGTGAAATGGTGCCCGATTCAATTTTTGCCAGGTCTAAAATATCGTTAATTAACTCCAGCAGATCGTTGCCAGAAGAATAGATTGTCCGGCTGTACTCGGTCTGTTTTTCGGTCAAATTGCCATCATTGTTGTCTGCCAAAAGTCGCGCCAAAATTAACAAACTATTGAGGGGCGTTCTCAACTCATGAGACATATTCGCCAAAAACTCAGACTTGTATTTAGAAGATAGGGTCAACTGTGCAGCTTTTTCTTCGAGTTCTACTCGCGCTTGTTCGATCGCTTGATTTTTCTGTTCGACTTCGCGTTTTTGAATCGCTAACAATTCTGCTTTTTCTTCGAGTTCCTGGTTTAGCTGCTGCAATTCTTCATTGGTTTGTTTCAGTTCTTCTTGCTGTTCTTTTAATAAAAATTCTGATTCCTCCAGAGCTTTGGTTTGTTGGTGTAGTCGCTGATTACTTTCCTCAAGTTCTTCCTGTTGGACTTGCAGTTCTTCGGTGAGAGTTTGAGATTCTTCGAGTAGTTGTTGGGTTCGCATATCGGCAGCGATCGTATTCAACGCCACCCCGATCGCTTCAGCAAGCTCGTCTAATAACGTTAGGTGCAAATCACGAAATCGCTGAAAAGATGCTAACTCCAGCACGCCTGTTACCTGATTCTCAAACAAAATTGGCAACACTAAAATATTTAACGGCAACGCTGACCCCAACCCAGAGTGAATCCGAATATAATCATTGGGGACATCAGTTAATAGAATTCTTTGTTTTTCTAAAGCACACTGCCCAACTAACCCTTCACCCAGCCGAAACTCATTTGATAAATGCCTGCGTTCTTGATAGGCGTAGCTACTCAGCATTTTTAGCACGGGCTGATCTTCAACCGACCTCATCACATAAAAAACGCCCTGCTGTGCGCCTACCAGAGGAGCCAAATTCGACAAAATCAGACGGGAAACGGCTTCTAAATCGCGCTGTCCTTGAAGCTGTTGACCGACTTCTGCCAGGTTTGTTTTGAGCCAGGTTTGCTGATCATTTCGCTCAGTGGTCTCCCGCAAATTGACCATCATCTGATTAAAAGTGCGTGTGAGAATGCCGACTTCATCTTGACGATCACTCTCCGGCAGCCTTACCGACAAATCTCCCCCAGCAATGCGTTCTGCGGCTTCTGAGACTTCTTTGAGCGGTTTAGAAATCGTGCGCGACAGCAAATAGCCAATCAGCGCCAAAATCAAAAAAGTCAGTGGAATGCCATACGTGACGCTGCTCAAGGTGTTGGCGGCGGCGGACTCTGCGGCTCCGGCGCGCAATCGCAGCAACTCTTGCTCTTCGGCTTTCATACGATCGCTAATGCGCCGAATATTATCCATCGTCTCCTTCCCGCGACCACTACGGACAAATTCGATGGCGGCTTCCGCTTGTTGGGACTGTCTCAACTGCACACTTTCTTGAAGCTGATCGAGCCGGGTCGTAATTTGCGGCTCCAGGCGATCAAGATTGCTTTGCTGGCTGGGGTTATCTGCGGTCAGTCGGCGCAAATCCTGAATTTTCTGATTAATGTTTTTGATGGCAGCGTTGTATGGCTCTAGATAACGCGGTTCTCCGGTGAGCAAAAAGCCTCGCTGTCCGGTTTCTGCATCTTTAATCAGAGAAAGAATTTCTTGGAGCGTTGCCAAAACCTGGTAAGTGTGGGTTTCTTGACGCGCTGTGGTCACCAGTTGGTTTGTTCCATGATGGGAGATGGTGCCGATCGTGGCGAGAATTGCTAACCCAACTGCAAAACTTGCGCCAATTTTAGTGCCGATTTTCAGACGATTCAACATTGAGGATAAAGAAAGGCAGTCTCTAAATAATTGCGTTTCTTTTCTGAGCTTACCAAAATTGAGCGAAAAGCCCCTCGCCTTCAGGCACTACGGTGTATACACAAGTCTATACTCACTTCGTTCTAGTCGGCTTCAGCCCCCTAAATCCCCCCTTCTGGGGGACTTTAAGCAAAAAAGACTTTCAGAATTTAGAACCCTGATCAGCGTTCAAAGTCCCCCAGAAGGGGGGATTTAGGGGGCGAAGGATTACGGCAAGTACAGATCCAATCGACTTATGTAGACACGGTAGCGCCTTTAGGCAGGGGGATGGATAGCGAGGGGCGATCGCCCCAATCTCTCACGGCAAGGAACGTAGAAATTCCCGCAGGATGTCCGTTTTAGTTCGCTTTGCTTTTTTGGCATACCGTTCAAGCTTTTTCATCTCTTCCTCAGAAACTCTAACGTGAAGTTGTTTTTCAGCCATTTTGTGTACCAGTGTGATACACTTATTCTAGTGGAAAGGTAATCAACCACTCTAAAAACCTAGCCGTCGAAAGACGCGCTGCACCTTGAAAATTGAATCGATGCGGTTCTACTGCATTTTTCTAGACTCCCCCTCGCAGTCGGTAAAAGATTCAGAGGAGCTAGACGAACAGCATTTGAAGCAAATTCGTTCCAACGACAAACAGGACTTGCGATGGCGCAAATAGGGTAGGGCATACCCGAATTAACGCTTGGGGAGAGTCCCACCTCTGGGCCAGAGACTGCAAGGAATCTAGTTTAAGTGGTCTCGATGAGCCAAGAATCCCCGTGGCTTTAGCCCTGGAGAGTGTCAACCACTTGTCTTCCCGTGTTGACTCTGGACAAAAAGTATACATGAACCAAGGCGTTCGTGACTCACAAATATTGTGTCAGCAGGGACTTGAGTTGATCGGTTTGAATCGGCTTACTGAGGTAATCAGTGGCCCCGGCTGCTAGACAGCGTTCTCGATCGCCCCGCATCGCCATCGCCGTAATCATCACAACTGGGAGATGTTGCCATTTGGGATTTTGTCGCAGGGTAGCCAATAAATCTAGTCCCGTCACCCCGTTGGGTAACTGCACATCCAATAAAATTAAGTCGGGATTTACAGCTTGAATGTCTTCTAAGAAGCGAGTGCTATCGGTTGAATGCATCACCTGGTAACCAAGCGCACTCAAAAAGTCTTGGAGCAGCAAAGCGCTGTTTTGATCATCCTCAACAACTAGAATTCGCCCTTGATCTTGAGCAGGATGCGTTGGTCTCACAGAACTGTCTGCCTCAGTAGATCGCACTGAAACATCTGACGGCATAGCAGGCTGAAACTGAAGTAAACCGGGTGGCTCATCGGGTAAATAGAGCGTGAACTGACTTCCCTTTCCGGCGATCGACTTCACCGTGATATCGCCTCCATGCAGTTTTGCTAAATTGCGCGCTAAGACCAATCCTAGTCCAGTCCCTTCATAGCGTCGGTTAAGTTGACTATCTACTTGACTAAACGGCTGAAACAATAGCGGCAGCTTCTTTTCGGCGATGCCAATCCCCGTATCTGCGATGGTAAAAGTGATGCCATGAGGCTGTTTTTGAACGATGAGCGAAACTTTGCCGCTGGGCGTAAATTTAATGGCGTTTGACAAAAGATTCAATAAGATTTGTTTGAGACGACGCACATCCGCCATACAGAAATTTGCGTTTGGATCAAGGTGGGTGGTTAGCTGCAAGCCACGATCGTAGGCGCGTTCTCGTACCAAACTGAGACAGCTATTACACACTTCTTGCACACAGAGAGAGGTGAAAGAGAGTTCTTCTTTTCCCGCTTCGACTTTTGCTAGATCGAGAATGTCGTTGATTAGCGATAGTAGATGTTCACCACTGCTATGAATACAAGTGACATATTCTTGTTGTTTGTCGTTGAGCGGCCCAAAAAACTCCTGCTGCAATAGTTGTGAGAGTCCCATAATGGAGTTAAGCGGCGTTCGCAGTTCGTGGCTCATGTTGGCCAAAAATTCGCTTTTGGCTCGATTGGCAGATTCAGAAATCAGTTTCTCTTGTTCTAATGCCTGGGTACGTTTTTGGACTAATTGTTCTAGTCGTTTGTAGCTTTGGGCGTTGTAGAGGGCGATCGCTGCCTGGTCAGCAATTCTCTCTAATAAATCTATCTCTTCGACGGTAAAGGTTCTGCAACTCGTCGTCATGTGTAGACACAACCCTCCAGCCAGCTTGTTGTGAACGAAGATCGGCACGCTCAACACCGATAAGGTTTTGGAAGATAAGGTTTTGGAAGACAAACTGGCGAAGTTGGGCGCGTGAAAGACTTGTCGATCGCCAAAGGCAACAATGGAATTTAACAAGTCAGGACATTGAGACGCGATCGTTCTAGCTCCTTTAACAGACTGAGCTTGACTCTGAGCATGCCACTCACTGAGAACCTGGACTTCTTGGGCGGCAATGGCAAAAATCAGAGCGCGATCGACGCTAAAGCACTGTCCCGTGTGGTTCACAATCTGCTGTAACACATAGGCTAGATCAAGACTGGAATTTAGAGTGCGGCTGATTTGATTGAGCAGTTGTTCTCGTTGGGCCTGTTGTTTGACTTGCTGAAAGAGTTG
This sequence comes from Phormidesmis sp. 146-33, assembly GCF_052939515.1. Classification (NCBI taxonomy): domain Bacteria; kingdom Bacillati; phylum Cyanobacteriota; class Cyanophyceae; order Leptolyngbyales; family Leptolyngbyaceae; genus Phormidesmis; species Phormidesmis sp. 146-33. The sequence continues at coordinate 5,532 of NZ_JBJPHU010000067.1, read as the reverse complement.
CGCCTGTTGAATCGCGATCGCCATCTGCGTTCCTAATTGTCGCAGCAAATCAATCTCAAACGGTTGCCAGTCTCGCGGCTCACTACACTGATGGGCACAGAGTAACCCCCACAACTGGTTGTTGAAGACGATCGGCACCAACAACATCGCTCGAAGCTGTAACGGGGCCAACAATTCGAGATAACAGGGACTTAAGTTGGCCTGGTAAATATCCGCGATCGCAGAGATCCGTCCCTGCTGATATTGGGTGGCATAGTCTGCATCAAAGCAAGGGTCATGCAGTGGATCGCCCAAAATAGACAAACAGTGCGGAGCAACTGACTCAACGACAAACTTACCGCCGCGATCGACTTCAATCTGATAGAGGACAGTTCGTTCGACTTGCAAAAAGTTACGCACTTCGGCAACGGCCGTTTCTAAAATTTCGTCGAGATCTAGCGACTGGCGAATCCGGGCTGCAATTGCACCGAGTAAGCGATCGCGCTCTGCCTGTTTTCGCAACGTTTGATTAGATTGTAAGAGTTGCTCAGTTCGGTCTTTGACCTGAATTTCTAAATCAGCACGAGCCAGTTGTAGCGCCTGTTCGGACTGTTGAAGACGAGCCACCATTTGAGACGATGCTGACAAGTGACGACGCAGTTCTAATTGAGTGATGACCTGGCTGGCTAAAACGCGCAAAAATCGGCTTTGTTCGGCTGTCAGTTGACGAGGAATGCGATCGATGACGCACAAGGTTCCGATCGGGTATCCCTGGGGCGTGATCAGGGGCATTCCTGCGTAGAAGCGGATTTTGGGGTCAGAGGTCACCAGCGGATTATTTGCAAAGCGGCTATCTTGAAGGGCATCCTCAACGACCAATAGATCGGACTGCAAAATAGTGTGAGCGCAAAAGGCGACTCGTCGCGCAGTTTCTGACACCTCTAGCCCCACTTTGGATTTGAACCATTGGCGATCGCGATCCACTAGACAGACCAGCGCGATCGGGGTGTCACAAAAGTGGGCTGCTAGTTCAGTGATTTCGTCAAAGTCTGATTCTGAGGGAGTATCAAGAACATTGTAGTGATGCAAAGCGTCGAGTCTTGCGGCTTCATCACGGGGCAAAGGAGATGGCATCATGGAGCGATCGCGATCCGGAGGTGAACTTGACGTTATCGGCTGAGAGACGGTAGACAGAAAAGATTTTAACCAGGAAGCTTTGGTAAATTGAAGCAGGATCGAGGGCCATGCAGACCCGGATTGGCTCAATTCACAACCTTGTGACAATTGCCTCTATGTGAACTAATGATACATTTCTTAATCTTAATGAGATCAGAGGTCAACTAAGAATCAGTCTTAGGGTAGAAGCATGAGATTTAGGCTGTATTAAACCAGTTAAGTAGGGGAATCGATGCGGTTTTCGTCGCTCAGAGTCACCCTAACTTGGGGTTTGTTGAAAGGGCAGTTTTTGGGCCGCTCATATGAGAATTGTGAATTAAACAAAATCCTGATCTATGAGGTGTGAAGCCCTACGCGAAACGTAAGACCTCAAGGAGTCGCCGATGGGTTGACGTGGATAAAGAATGTTTTAACAAAAAATAAGACTAAATCTGGAGATTTCTTCCAAACCTAGCCTTATCTTGTGATATTTGAACGGGCTAGGAGGGATTCGAACCCCCGACACCGTGGTCCGTAGCCACGTGCTCTAGTCCACTGAGCTACAAGCCCTCGCTCACTGATAGGATCATCATACTATTAGAAAGGGCCAAATGACAAAAGATTCTTCGATTTCTTCTAAAAATTCAGAATCCGATGCTTTACTCAGCCATTTAGATGCTCAGGGACAGGCGCAAATGGTGGACGTTTCGGCGAAATCGATGACGGTGAGACAGGCGATCGCGCTGGGTCGAGTCAAAATGTTGCCCAAGACGATGGCGGCGATCGAGGCAGGCAACGCACCCAAAGGTGATGTGTTGGGGACGGCGAGACTTGCGGGGATTATGGCAGCCAAGCAAACCGCAAATTTGATTCCGCTTTGTCATCCGCTGCCCTTACAAAAAGTGGAGGTCACGATCGAGCCTGATCCCACTTTACCGGGCTATCAGATTCGGGCGGAGGTGAGAATCAAGGCGGAGACAGGGGTAGAAATGGAGGCCTTGACGGCGGTTTCGGTGGCGGCTTTGACGCTTTATGATATGGCCAAGGCGCTCGAAAAATCGATTCAAATCGAGCAAATTTATCTGTTGAGCAAAACGGGCGGAAAATCGGGAGACTATCAGCGTGAGTGATTTTTTGTCCACTTATGGGTTTTTGATGGTCTCGATGGTGTTGGGGGCGCTGTTGGGGTTGTCGTTATATTTGCCGCTGATGGCGGGGCAGTTGTCGCTGGCAAGTCCTGGGTTTTATGCGTTGGGCGGTTATGTTGCGGCGATTCTTTCGACTCAAGTATTTAAAGTTGAAGGGGCGTATCCGATCGTTCTCCTCTTATTTGAAATGCTAACTGCGGGCGTGATTTGTGGACTGTTAGGAATTGTAGTGGGCGTTCCGGCGTTGCGATTGAGGGGAATTTATTTAGCGATCGCGACGATCGCCTTTGTGGAAATTTTGCGCGTGCTCTCGCTCAATCTAGAAATCACCGGGGGAGCCGTTGGCATCTTTGGCATTCCGCAACCGTTTGGGAGTGCGATCGAGTATCTGTGGATTGCGCTGCCGCTATTGTTAGTCAGTATGGGATTTGTGTATCGGCTTGAGAAAATTCGAGTGGGTCGGGCGTTAATTGCGATTCGAGAAGATGAGTTAGCAGCCGATGCGATGGGAATCAATCCCACGTATTACAAAGTGCTTGCGTTCGTGTTGGGGGCGATGCTAGCGGGTGTGGTTGGTGCGATTAGCGCTCATTTTCTCAATACGTGGAATGCTCGACAAGGAACCTTTGATGCCAGCATTATTTATTTAACGTTTGTGTTGATTGGCGGCTCTAGAACATTCATCGGGCCAGTATTGGGCGGAATGGTCTTTACAGCGTTGCCAGAGATTTTGCGGGCCGTTGCAGATGTTCCGGGTTTACCGATGTGGTTAGCGCAATTTTTACGAGACGGACGGTTGATTGTTTTTGGATTTTTGATTGTAATCGGGACGATCTTTTTCCCTCAAGGGTGGATCACTCCTGATTTGTTGAAGCGGCGGCGCTCTCAATAGCGTGACTCTTCCGATCGGACGATCCACTCGTCTAAAAAACAAGCTATAAAAGCAGTGATCTGGCGAGGAATTCTGTGTTGAGCAGACTGCAAAAAGGAATGATTTTGGTCGCGATCGGGATAGGATTTGCGATCGTGTTGCAGCTTCCCTATCAATTAATTGCGCCGTTTAATCCTGGTTCTGCTGCGGTGCAGATGACGCGGGCGACTCCTGCCAATCGTTTGCTTGAGACAATGGGCGTGGCGGTCAAAGTTCACTATGCGTCTGACAAAGACTACGCTGTGATCAAATCAAAGTTAGGTGGACTGGGCATTCGCTATCTCAGAGATGGCGGGTCGGGAGAATCTTACTACCGTCGAGTCCGAGAATTGTCGCAAATTGGTGGCTTTAAGTGGACGATGGTGATGGACCCTCGCGATGGGTTTACGGGCGAAAACGTTCCTGAGAAAGGCATTGTTCCAATCTTGCCCCACGTGATTGCGGTTGAGGGGCCCAATGAATGGGATGTACAGTCTAATCTGAAGTATAAAGATCAATCGTTTCCGATCGCCACGCGCACCTTTCAGTCGGAGATGTATCGAGCGATCAAAAACTATCGTCATCCCAATGCGGCGATTCAGTCACAGGTGAGAGCGATTCGAGTGTTGACTCCTTCTCTCGCGTTTCACCAAAATGCAGGAAGACAGGGCGTTGTAGACGCTGACATGGGAAATTTGCACTCCTATCCAGGGGGCACTTCGGCACTGCCCGATCGAGGGTTAGATGACAATGTGCGATCGATGCGACGGTTATTAAGACTGCCTCGATCGCCACTCGTCGCCACTGAGACAGGATATTGCAATGACCTGAATCGGCAGGGCTGTACGAATCAAGGCGGCGTGACGGAGCGATCGTCGGCAAAATATGCCACTCGGATGTATTTAGAGTATTTTCTACGCGGTATTTATCGCACTCATTTGTATAACTTTTCGCTGGATGAGTGGAGTCTATTTTTGCGGCGAGATGGATCGGTTAAGCCTGCTTATAGTGCGGTGCGTGATTTCATTCAAGTGCTCAAAGATTCGGGAGGGGCTTTTTCTCCAACGTCGTTACGCTACAGTCTTTCTGGCAATACTCAGGATGTAAAATCAGTGTTGTTACAAAAACGCAACGGTGCATTCTATTTAGTGTTGTGGCTTAATGTTCTCAGTGTGAAGTCAGACTTTAAAGATGTGGAGACTGCACGATCGCTGACTCTTAATTTGGGAGATCGCATATCTCAAGCAAATTTATACCTGCCCACATTCAACGGAACGACTCCTCAAAAAACTTATCGCAATCCTCGCAGCATTTCTTTAAGTGTTCCCGATCATCCTTTGATTGTGGAACTTAGATAGCCTTTGTTAAGTCACACTATCTTTTGTCGCCCTAGTTTTGAAGTAATCCCAATACATTGAGATGCGGCTGCAATTTTTGTTTTTTAATTTGGTCAGCAGCATTCAACAAAGTATCTGTTTGACCAGTTTTTTTAGTCTACTTTAAAGCACTTCTGCCCCCCAAGCTGCCAATTCTGGGGGACTTTTAGACAAGATTTCTGGTTCAAAGTCCCTCACAGGTGGATGATTTGGGGAGCAACCCGGATCGGCTCAACTTAATTGATTATGGAGTCGATCGTAAAGTCCCTTATCTCCTCTAATCCGTTCCTCCCCAAGTCCAATTTGGGTTTCCATTCTTCACTGATTTGTTGAGGATCACCGTTGTCGAATCGTTGGCATCGCTCATTCCAGTCATGTCAAGAATCAAGTAAGCTTTACCGCCCACAAAGCGCATCCGTAGATAAGAATGTCCCTGATAGGCTGCACCACCCACTTTTGCCATGCTGGCCGTCGCTCTACATTTACTGTATTGTGGCTTGAGCTTGCCCACCCAGGTAACACTAAAATCATCTGTGGCTGCGATCGCAACCTTTTCAACAATGGCGCTCAAATTTGCCGACCCGTCGATCGTATACCCTCCCTCACGATAAGGGCGCGAAGCTTCAGTCAAAACCACTTTCTCAGGGCAGCGACCATTAGAACCTTGAGCGTCGATCGCGTCTAATACTCGCATCTCAATACTGGCAGCACTCGCTGAAACGGCTGGAAGCACCGACAAGATAGCTACGCCCACACTCAATAAAGCAGCGTTCCATTGCATAAAACTAACTCAGAACTGTGTATTATTTCTATTTAGTCAAATACACGAAGGATGAATAAGTTTCCTGAAACCGAGGTTACATAGAAGAGGTTACATAGAAAGCGTTTAATCGATATGAACTTAGTGTAGTTTTTGGTGTGTGATTCGTTCAGCCTAAACAGATAGCAATATCTGGGGACGGCT
>NZ_JBJPHU010000276.1:0-1598 GCF_052939515.1 Phormidesmis sp. 146-33 | reverse complement strand
AAGTATTGGTCAATACCCGTACTCACTTGATTCATCCCTTTGTTCAGCAACGCCCTATTTCTTTGTGGGAGAACAGAAACGCATTGAGCAAACCTCGCGCCGAGGCAGGCGGATTAGCATTTTGGGGTTGTTGCAACCGTTAGTGAGTTTCGTGTACGGCTTGGTCGTGGGCAGTTTCGATGGTGATCGTTACGTCACAATCATGGAGGAGCAGGCGCGGCAAGCCAAACTTCAGTATGAGCAATCCGGCAGAATCCGGGTGATTGTTCAAGATCATGGTCCGGTGCACACCAGAAATCTGGTTAAAGCAAAATGGGCGGAGTGGGAAACCTGCGGACTGTACTTCTTCTTCCTGCCGAAATACTGCTCAGAACTCAACCCCATTGAAACTGAATGGCATCAGTTGAAAACTCATGAATTGAGAGGGCACATGTTTGACCATGAACTAGATCTAGCCTAGGCCGTCGTTGACGGTATCGATGCCAGATCTCAAGCCGGGGATTATCAAGCTGAACGATTTCGTTTTCCCTCGAAGTTGGCTCATTCATAAACCGTTACGTATTTGAGCTTTTTAACCCTTGGCTACTTAAATTATTGACGAGTAGATTGAGTAAGATGATCCCTGTCAGTTTATTTAAGGTGAATGAGATGGCGTTAGTGTCACGAAGTTTTCGCCACAGATTTACGGTCATGTTTAGCATGATCTCGCTCAATCACTAGGAAAAACACGGTTAAGCAACTGGTCTCGTGAGGGAATGCCCCAATTTCATCCGACTTGGTGCGAAACTCGCGAAATAAACGCTCTAGATGATTAGTCGTCCGAAGATGACGATGTAAAGTGCTGTCAAATTGATAGAACGTAAACGTTAGTTGTAGATCTCGCTGAAAAACTTGCACGGCTTTGGGTTCAAGCAGTTCCATTTAGCGATGAACTGCTGCAATCGCTGCTGTGCCTGTTCATGGGTATCTGCCTCGTAAATCTGGTATGCCTCAGATGCGATCTCAAACCGCCGCTGCCGCTTCGCTTCATCGGGTTTGAGCGGTTGTTCATTCGCATCGGCTTGGGGCAATTGGGCATAACTCAAATAGCGTTCAAGTCCTCGGACTTTGTGGGTGATGCAGCGTTGTTGTTGAGCATTGGGCAAGGTCTTTTTCAAAGCTTTGGGTAATCCCAAGGTGCCATCGCTGACGACTAATTGCACTGTGTCCGGGTTCAATCCCCGCTCTATCAGATGCTCAAAGAACGGGTTCCACTCAGCTTCCCCTTCCTCAGTGGCAATTTCGTAGTGCAGCATCTCATAGGAACCATCCTCCCACACTCCCAGTGCTGCCAACACCACCCGTTCTTGGGCTTGACGACACTGGCGTAAATGTCCAGAACGGTCTTGCTTAAATTCATCACGGGTGTATTGAATCTCCACCCAGACCCCATCGACGAGGAGCATCTCAGGTGTCTTCCCAATTGAGGCTAAACGACGCGTGTCTAGCTGGTTTTGAACCGCAAGCGTGACTTGATTCACAGCACTACGTGAGAGAACATGACCTACAGCACATTTCAGGTTTATGGAGTACAGTAACAACAGTCAGCAAACCAGTTG
>NZ_JBJPHU010000275.1:0-1602 GCF_052939515.1 Phormidesmis sp. 146-33 | reverse complement strand
TGATTGCGATCGGCTATGACTTGATTGAATACTCACCCAAAAAGTGGAATCCTGACGGCATTGTTCCGATCATTCACATTGACGGTACGCCTTCTGAAGTAGACAGCAGCTACATTCCCATTGCTGAGGTGGTGGGCGATATTTCAGATGCGCTGCAAGAGATTTTGGATCGCAGCGATCGCACTGATAAGCCTGTCCCCCAGTCGTTAGAATTGCGGGCTGACATTCGTGCAGACTACGAGCAATATGCCGCAGATGCTGGTTTCCCAATCAAGCCTCAGAAGATTATTTACGATTTGCGGCAGGTGATGGGGCCCGACGATATTGTAATTTCGGATGTCGGCGCACACAAAATGTGGATGGCTAGACACTATCATTGTCACCGCCCCAACACTTGCATTATTTCTAATGGATTTGCGGCGATGGGGATTGCGATACCGGGAGCGATCGCAGCTAAACTCGTCAATCCCACTCATAAAGTAGTAGCAGTGACGGGAGACGGCGGCTTTATGATGAACTGTCAGGAGCTAGAAACCGCGCTCAGAGTCAACACGCCTTTTGTCACAATCATTTTCAACGATGGCGGCTACGGCTTGATCGAATGGAAACAACATAACCACTTTGGGCATTCCTCATTCATCAAGTTTGGCAATCCCGATTTTGTCAAGTTTGCCGAAAGCATGGGACTCAAGGGCTATCGAGTCGAATCCTGCGCCGATCTAATTCCGACGCTCAAAGAAGCCCTTGCCCAAGACGTTCCTGCTGTCATCGATTGCCCCGTTGACTATCGAGAAAATCTGCGCTTTACCCAGCGATCGGGTGATCTGAGTTGTACTATCTAGGGGTTTTGCAGACTGATTCTACGGTGTTTAAATATTGCGATCGAACTGTCATGTAATACTAATCCTCATGACTTAAACTGCTGTATTGGTCTTGATTCAGAGATTTGGACGCAGCTTGTTTAAGATTATTTCTTAACGTGTGAAGCGATCGTTCAGGCTGCATTCATACAAGCAATTTAGCTGCTACAGCATCGGGTTAACATCAGTTCCTCTCACTTCTTAATTTTCTTTAGATATGCTTTAGACCCAGAGCCGATCGCCCAATATATTAGAGGTGAAACCAAAATAGGAATCAGGATACCCAAGGTCAGAAAGGATGAAGGTAATGCAGGTGAAACCATCTTCAAGGCTAATAGTGCAACTGTTGTGCTGCAAATTGCAATGAGCGTGTAGTCGATCGAGACCCAAAGTTTTAACGAATTAGAGATAACTTGTCTTTGTTTGAATGTGTAAACCTGACCAATACTGTAAGCAGCAATAAATTGAATGGCTACACCCATTCCAAGAAACTTGATGCCAAGAACAGCTTGCAAGAGACCAAGCATCAGGTTAGCAGCAAGGGTGTAACCAAAGATCATCAACGCAAGCATATAAGCTTTACTCCACATGAATGTAGAACCTGGATGAATATGAATTGAATTACCTACAATCTATGGACTGCGATTTCGTAGAGTAGTTTTCCCTCAATGTTGGACACAATTACGGGTTAACGTCAGTTCGATGAGAGTGACTCGCTTCGTTTCAATCGGCTTCAGCCCCC
>NZ_JBJPHU010000274.1:0-1602 GCF_052939515.1 Phormidesmis sp. 146-33 | reverse complement strand
TGCGATCGCACTACAACTCTTGTTTGACATTCCACTAGCCGTAGGTGTCTGCATCACTGCTCTAGATATCTTTGTGGTGCTGTTCCTACAAAACAAGGGCTTTCGCTATATTGAAGCGCTAGTAATCGCGGTGATCATCGTGATTGGAGGGTGCTTTATTGCTGAACTAATCTTTGCTCGTCCTGATTTGGCAGGCGTTTTACAAGGTTATCTTCCTCAAGCAAAAGTGGTGCAAAATCCTGAAGCACTCTACATTGCGATCGGGATTTTAGGGGCAACGGTCATGCCACATAACCTTTATCTCCACTCTGCGATCGTTCAAACACGCGATTGGCAAGATACCTCAGAGAAAAAGCATGAAGCCATTAGATTTGGAACTATTGATTCAACCGTTGCGTTGTCAATTGCTTTATTTATCAACTCAGCGATTTTGATTTTGTCTGCTGCTAGCTTTCACTTCTCTGGTTATCAAGACGTGGCAGAAATCCAAGATGCTTACAAGCTTCTATCTCCCCTGCTTGGGGTTGGGACTGCCAGTGTGATTTTCGCGATCGCTTTGCTGGCATCCGGGCAAAACTCTACCTTAACTGCAACGATGGCTGGGCAGATTGTGATGGAAGGATTTCTCCAGATCCGTTTAAAGCCCTGGCTGCGTCGTTTACTGACTCGCCTGGTTGCGATCGTTCCAGCCCTTGTGACAATTATTTTCTTTGGTGAAGGAAGTACAACCAATTTGCTGATTCTGAGTCAAGTGATTCTGAGTTTTCAGCTTCCGTTTGCAGTCATTCCACTCATTATGTTTACCAGCGATCGTCGGCTAATGGGAGAGTTTGTCAATCCTCGCTGGCTCAAAGTAACCGCTTATGCAGTCGCAACTGTCATCGTTGGATTAAATGCTTGGTTATTGCTACAAACCTTCTCAGGGTGGCTTGTTTAGCATCATCAAACCTTGAAATAAAAGCTTTATCTCAAAACTCTAGTTGCATTGAAGACGGCTAACAATGCGACACCCACATCTGCAAATACAGCCTCCCACATGGTAGCAACACCAAAGATGCCTAGCGTAATGAACAGACCCTTCACAGACATTGCCATGATGATGTTTTGCCAAACAATTCGACGGGTCTTTCGAGCGATTTGAATCGCTTCTGCCACTTTAGAAGGGGCATCGGTCATCAAAACGACATCTGCCGTCTCGATCGCAGCATCTGAACCCAATCCACCCATTGCGATCCCGACATCGGCTCTAGCAATCACGGGCGCATCGTTAATCCCATCTCCGACAAAAGCAACTTTGCCATTTTGCCCAACTTTGCGGAGCAGGGCTTCAATTGCAGTCACCTTGTCTTCAGGTAATAATTCAGCATGATAAGCGCTTATATTCAGCGTTTCAGCGACTCGTTGAGCAACAGCTTGAGCATCTCCCGTCAGCATCACAATCGTTTTGACGTTGAGTGCTTTTAGAGATTGAACAGCACTTGCAGCATCCGACTTTAGCTGATCAGCGATCACCAGGTATCCGGCGTAGAGACGATCGACCGCTAAATGCACCACAGTTCCCTCTATCTGACAGGTATCATGGACAATATTTTCTCGATGCAG
>NZ_JBJPHU010000066.1:0-37539 GCF_052939515.1 Phormidesmis sp. 146-33 | reverse complement strand
GTTTCATGGCGTAGTTTTGGTGTGGTAATTGAAACTTACCATGTCTCTACCCTCCACAACCCCTCTTTATGCAACAACGCCGCTGTGAATTATGTTGTGACTGTTGTTGCTGGCGGGCCCGTCACAGGCTAATCCGACGGTGATTCCTGCGAGTAGCATTTGGGGAATGGGAGCGAAACCAGAGGCGAGATACAGATTGCTACAGGGATTGTGAGACACTTTGACATCGTGTAGTTTGAGAATGCGAAGATCACGATCGTCACAATAAACACAATGCACCGCTAACACGTCAGGCTTGAGAAATTCAATCGATTCGAGATAGGGAAGATCACGCATTCCGAAACGCTGTATGGAATTCTCAATCTCAAACGGAGTTTCAGAAACGTGAATCGTAATTAGTGCTTTAAGATCATCCGCAAGTTGACGAGTTTTGGATAAGGTTTCTGTGTCTACGCTCCAAATCATGCAGGGCGCTAACCCAACTTGAACTCGCGCATCGGGTTGATTGTATTTGCTGATCAAATTGGACGCATCCCATAACGCTTGATCCAACGGTTCGATTAATGCTTTGGGAACGCCAAACTCTTCTCCCAGTGTGAGATAGCCCCGCGCCACAATGCCCCGCATTCCTGTTTCTTGAAAGGCCTGAATGACGGCTTCGGTTAGCTTGCCTTTGGGGTGGGCATACATGAAATCAACGAGCGTTGTGGTGCCGGATTTGATCGCTTCCACACAGCCGTGACGCGCTGCTGCATAACAATCTTCTGGAGTGAGTTGGGCCGCAGATGGCCCGGTCATGCAGGTAAACCAATCTTTGAGAACGCGATCGTCGCCCAACCCTTTGAGTAAGGTCTGAAACAAATGCGTGTGCGTGTTGACCATTCCAGGAATGATGGTGCGATCGCTGCAATCTAACTGGTCGGCATCGGGGTATTTTGCCACTAGTTCAGTCGTGTTGCCGATGTCGAGAATGCGATCGTGCCTCACCAAAATGGCGGCATCTTCTAGCACTTCTCGTCTCGGATTCATTGTGATTACAGTTGCACCAGTCAGCAGTCTATCCATTCCTCACACCTTCGACATTGCAGATAATCATACCGATTTTGGGTGAGGTCGATCGTAGGCTATATGTCAGAATGCAGCGTTTTTGAATGAATGATGGGCGGAGGCAAATTTCAAATTTCAACTTGTTATGTATGACTGTGCGAACATTGAAATTATGAGATTAAAAGAGTACTCGATCGATACCGAGATTCACACGAATTAAAATTCGGGATTCCAAAAAACCAAAAACTCTTGTAAGATATTCCGCAGGTGGGTATCACGCCCCGGAAATCTGATTGTGGCGATCAGACCTCCGAGGACTTCCACCTAAGTTAAACGTACTAACTTTGGAGGCGTATATGATTGTACACCGTCAGCTTTGCGATGGGATCTTGAAAGGTTGGAATCAAGATCCTGCATACACTTCATACGATGGGGGAACGTTTGAGCCGTCAGCGTTCCTATCCTCTTTGAACTAAATAGAGAGGATAAAACAACATGGCCGTTAGGAGACACCTTCCTGACTCGGTTTCGTTTAGCTTTGAGTTGCAATGCTCGTTAGTTAGGCGATATCAAGTCACCGTTACTATGGATTTGCAAGAACGATTGATTTTTGTGCCCTCTGGCATTCTCTCGGATGTAAGAGATTGTATTGAAGAATTCGTTGAACAATTGAGTGAAATTGCATCAAGTCAATTAGCTTATCTCAAATGGGATGGCACGAGCGATTTGACGACTGAATATCAAGTGATTCGCGTGTTAGCGGGTTATCAAACTCAGCGTTCTCTAATGAAGTTCGATATTGTCATGGGGGCTGGTTCACTGATACATCTGGAGGAATTGCACAACAAAAAAATCATTCAACTATAAGTGGTTAAAGTAGTCGATCCGATAAAGTTCTTTTGCTTCGTCGTTGAGATCTTCTGCCCTTAAAAAAACGTGAATTCAATGGAGTTTTCTCGCTTCGTTATTCAGCACTTCTGCCCCCCAACCCCCCAATTTTGGGGGACTTTGAGACAATATTTCTCGTTCAAAGTCCCTCACTCGTGGGGGATTTAGGGGGCAGAAGCCGATTGAAACGAAGCGAGTCACTCTCATCGAACTGCCCTTAAAAAAGGGGACTTAAAGAAGTTGCGCCTCGTGTGAAGTAAGAGTTTTATCGAATTCGACCTAAAGTGATGCGTTCAACTTCTGCCAGGACGCTGAATAATCGTTTCTATCACTCTGCGCCTGTCGCTCCCATTAATTCCCACCAGTCTCACATAGTCTTTGTGGTGTTCTGATAGACAAGATTCTAAGGCTGAGATCGCCTCGGCTCCATTGCCGTCAAACATGCCATAACAGTTCCACGAATTTGTGCGAAAGCGACGATCGTCCACATATTCAATCCCCAGGCGGTGTCCGTTTCCCAAGATCGCATTCACTTCGCTGACCATTTCAGGACTGAGACGAGTGCTAGAAGATTGACCGTTATAGCTCATCGTTGGCGTGTGACCGTTGGGCGATGAGTTTTGCGGTGAGCTTGACTGTGAGTTTGACTGTGAAACTGGGGGGGCTGGCATCATATTGATTTCGCCCAGTCTGCGATTGCCGATCGTCAAATTGTATTCCTCAACCAGGCGCATTTCGTTCATGCGTTGCTGTTCGCCCACCAGCGATCGACCCACTTCTAATAGATGAGGCAAACTAAAATCAGGTCGATTGAATTCGGGTGGCGCTTCGGCACTGTTGACCACTCGCAGAGAGATGCGATCCAACCCAACTTTTTGAATGAGATTGCGAACTTGCTCATCGTAAAGACGGGATCGAATCGCTCCAAAAAAGTCGATCGCCTGAGTCGGAAACGCATCCACTAATTTTTCGACATCGCCCTGGTTGACGCGATCGGCTTCAAAAATGCCACTGACAATGCCAATTCGATCGTCGCGATCGGGTTCCCAAAAAAACTTCTCCATCCGACCGTCACGAGTCAGCGGGGCGTAAAGGGTTCCAAAATCATTGCCAGTGACGATGATAGGAATGCGTTGAATCGGCTCAATTTCATAACTGCCCGGAAGCTGCACATTCGTCGGATTGTCGGCAATATTCATCAAGGTGCCATTGACCAACTGCGTATTGACGGTGTATTGCGTAAACTGATCAACTCGACCCGCTCCCGCATCAATATCGTTAATCATCAACACCGCCATTTTGCCGCGCACCTTTACCAGGTCAGCCGCTTCTCGATAGCGCAGTCTAATCAAACGAGCTGGGTCACCCGCATCGGGGCTTTCTAACTCTCCCGCCGACATACTGACGACTTGCACGCCCATCCGCTCATAGACCAACTCACACTGAAAGGTTTTTCCTTCGCCTTTTCTGCCATGAACGCCCAAAATGAGAGGCACTTTGACATTGGGCAGCGTCAAATAATTTTTGGTAATGTGAACCGAAAGTTTATCTAGAAAGCGAGGAGAAATGTAATAACTCATGCAGCGCCAGACGAAAGGTTTGAGTGTTTGAATAGTCGGAGTTGAAATCCTTCGTTTGCCGAGAATTGAATCCGATCGACTCACCACTCTCTGAATCTTAGCGAACCCTGGCCCCAGAATTTGAGCAAGTTGCAAACAGCCACTTTATTAAACTTCTTGCACAAACTGTAGATGTGCTGCGATCGAAATTAGAGTTATCTAAAAACGAATGTGAATTCGATGAATCCAAGAATGGAGGAGTGTGCGCCGCAAGTCCTGAGTAGCGAAGGGAAACAGCTTCATCTTGACGCGAAGAAACCCCTACTGATAAAAAGCCTGCACTTCTTGAATATCTTCGGCAGACCAGGTGATGGGAATATCAGGCTGACTTGTATAGGCCGTGTTATGGCTGATTTGCGCCACATATCCGACATAGTTGCCCATCAGAAAATACACGCCAATCATTGCTACCGCCGAAAACGCCACCAGCGTCCCAGCCAGCATGAGAGAAAATTCGCGCTGATCGACTGCCTCCTGCATTAAGTGCAGCGACCAGGACACGAGACCAATCACAATGATGAGAATGATAATTAACATAGTTTACACAGTGTAACAGACGCTCAGAAAGTGTTGCTCTGTTTCAAGCTTGGTAAACACCACACTTTGATCATAACCTACTCTATGGTTTCAGCCAAAACCTTTGAATCTCAAGCCTTCACAGGGTTGTAGCCTCGGTGAGGCGCACGGGAATCTGCCGATCGTTTAAGTAATTCTTTATCTGAGAAACCGTTAACTGTCCGTAATGAAGTAATGATGCGAGCAGAGCGGCTTCTGCTTTCCCGTCGGTGACGGCTTGATAGATGTGGTCACAAGTGCCAGCGCCCCCGGAGGCAATCACAGGAATTTGTACCTGGTCAGCGATCGTGCGCGTTAGTTCCAGGTCATAGCCTGCTTGAGTGCCATCGGCATCCATACTGGTGATCAACAGTTCGCCTGCGCCGCGTTTTTCGACTTCTTTTGCCCATGAGACGGCATCCAGTTTAGTATTTTCGCGGCCGCCTCTGACAAACACATCCCAACCGGGATTCGTGGGATCGGGACGACGACGAGCATCGATCGCTACGACAATACACTGATTTCCAAACCGGGCACTCGCTTGATTAATGAAGTCTGGATCGCGCACCGCAGCGGAATTGATGCTGACTTTATCCGCTCCCGCCCGCAATAGTTTCTTGATCACGTCGAGATTCTGAATGCCACCGCCCACCGTCAAAGGAATGAACACCTGCTCGGCAGTGCGATAAACCACATCAAAAATAATGTCTCGATCTTCATGAGTGGCCGTGATGTCCAAAAACACCAGTTCGTCAGCCCCCGCCAGATTGTAAGCCTGCGCCAACTCTACCGGATCGCCTGCATCGCGCAGATCGACAAAATTCACACCTTTGACTACGCGCCCTGCTTTCACGTCTAGACAAGGCAGAATTCTCTTTGCCAACATGGAGGCTCGACCTAAAAATGAAGGAATAGCGGTTGAAGTATAGCGTCAGAAGCCGATATTTTCGTGTTTTGTCGGATGTTTTTTGCCTTTTGGTCGAGACTGCTTAATAAGACGCAACATTCTGGTAGACTTTCGGGTAGCTTGTATCCTCTGTCATCAATGCTAGTTGCAATGGAAATTGGTCAAAAGGTTCGTGTGCGCCGCTTGCGCGATCGGGTTTCTCAAGAAATTATCAATAAATTAGGTAAAGTTGGCACGATTCGCGACTTTAAAGTAGTCGATGGTGCAGGGGTTGGTATGTTGGTGCAGTTTGAAGATCAGACCGGAACCTGGTTCTTTGAAGACGAAGTTGAGCCGTCAAGTTAGCTTGAGATCTCACGCAATCGCTAACATAGGAAGAGCTTTGAGTTTTGAATTATTTTTAATTTTTTTACTCAAGGCTCAAAACTTTATTTGATCAGACATGGCTTTTATATTGACGTTTCTCGGCAAAGGTGGAACAGGGCGAACCACGATCGCGATTGCGGCCGCCAAAAAGTCCGCCGCTCAGGGTCAGCGGGTTCTCTTAGTGGGTCAAGATGCGAGTCCGGCGTTTGGCATGGCGTTGGGTGCCGCTGTGGGCGTTGACCCGCAGGAAATTTCTCCCAAGTTGCAAGCCGTTCAACTCCAGACTTCGACGCTGTTAGAACGCAGTTGGGATGAGGTCAAAAAATTAGAAGCGCAGTATTTGCGAACTCCGTTTTTTAAGGAAGTCTTTGGGCAAGAACTGGGCGTGATGCCTGGAATGGATAGCGCGATCGCCCTCAATGCTATTCGTGAATTTGATGCCAGCAATCAATATGATGTGATTGTTTACGATGGTTTGGGCAATCAAGACACGCTGAGAATGTTAGGAATGCCTGAGATTTTGGGCTGGTACATTCGGCGATTTCGTCAAGTTTTTGCAGATTCCGATCTGGGTAAAACGCTGTCTCCGTTTATTCAGCCTGTGGCGGGTGCCGTTCTCAACAATGCCAGCTTTGCCGGAGACAATTTTGCTCAACCGACGGGGCAGGTCAATGATTTACTAGCGCAAGGTCAACAAGCCGTCAACAATCCCAAACGCATGGCCGCTTACCTGGTGACGACGGACGATCCTGCTGCGATCGCCACCGCCCAATACCTCTGGGGAAGCGCTCAACAAATCGGCCTCACGATCGCGGGTGTGATTGCCAACCAGTCTGCATCTGATCTCAGCGACACCTTTAATCCCCTGCCTGTCACCGCCATTCCCTTTCTCCCAGTACAGGATTGGCAGCCTTTGATCGACGCATTGCCAGACCTTGAAGAGACCAGTCAGGCTCCCCGTGCGATGGCAGTGAGTGTGATCGATCGCAAAGTCTCCCTCTTTTTGCCAGGATTTGATAAAAAACAGGTCAAACTAAGTCAAAACGGGCCAGAGATTACGATCGAAGCAGGCGATCAGCGTCGCAACATCTCCCTCCCCCCCGAACTGCGTGGCCAGCCCGTCCGAGGTGCCAAGTTTCAAGACGGCTATCTAATTATTTCCTTCTAGAAGGGATGGGAGAGAGGGATGAGGGATGAAAAGTAGATCAGGTAGATCATTCTGCTCTCAGTTGTCTGACCTCCGCTCTTCACTGTCACCTCTCCATTGCTCTTCAACCTTCTCACCAACCTTCTCACCAACCTCTCCCATCCCTCATCCCTGTTCTCATCCTTCACCCCTCTTCTCCCCCTATGTCTGACATTTCTCCCGAAACTCCCCCCTCATCTGAGTCAGTCGATTCTTTAGAGTTGGGCGGCGATGCTTTGTCCGATCGCGATGCTAAAACTCGTCAACTACTCGGCATGAAAGGCGCAGCGGTGAAAGAGTCTTCGATCTGGAAGATTCGTTTACAACTGATGAAGCCGATCACCTGGATTCCTTTGATGTGGGGGATCATCTGTGGGGCTGCTTCGTCGGGTCAGTACACCTGGACGCTAGAGAACTTTTTAATTTCGGCTGCGGGTTTGTTGCTGGCTGGCCCACTGCTAACGGGCTATACGCAGATTCTCAACGACTACTATGATCGCGAGATCGATGCCATTAATGAACCCTACCGCCCCATTCCATCGGGTGCCATTCCGCTCAATCAGGTGGTCGTCCAAATTTGGGTGCTGCTGTTTGCGGGGCTGGGGGTTGCTTACGCCCTGGATGTCTGGGCAGACCACGAATTTCCGACGATCACGGCGTTGGCGATCGGCGGATCTTTTCTCTCTTACATCTACTCGGCACCGCCCTTGAAACTCAAGCAAAACGGTTGGACGGGGAGCTTTGCCCTGGGAGCCAGCTATATTGCAATTCCCTGGTGGACGGGTCACGCGCTGTTTGGCGAATTGACTCCGACGATCGTTTGGCTCACCCTGTTCTATAGTTTTGCAGGACTGGGAATTGCCATCATCAATGACTTTAAGAGTGTAGAGGGCGATCGTAAACTGGGGCTCAACTCACTCCCAGTTATGTTTGGCGTGATCAATGCTGCCTGGATTTGCGTTTTGATGATCGATGTATTTCAGGTGGGCGTGGCTGCTTACTTGATTTACACGCACCAAAACCTCTACGCAGTGCTGTTGATTTTGTTGATCATTCCTCAGATCACCTTTCAAGACATGTACTTTTTGCGTGATCCCCTCAAAAATGACGTGAAATATCAAGCGAGTGCTCAACCCTTTCTGGTGTTTGGAATGCTCGTGACGGCGCTGGCCCTGGGTCACTTGCGATAATCAAGTGATGAAAAGCAGTGACAGATTGGCAAAGGCATAAGACACCAAACAAACGTGAATTCGATAGAGTTTTTCCGCTCCGTTACTCAGCACTTCAGCCCCCCAACCCCCCAATTCTGGGGGACTTTTGGACAAGATCTCTCGTTCAAAGTCCCCCCAAATTGGGGGATTTAGGGGGCTGAAGCCGATTGAAACGAAGCGAGTCACTCTCATCGAACTGACGTTAAACAACCCAGTAAAAGAACTTCATCGAACTGGCGTTTGGGTAAGTGAACCGATGATTTTTCTCTCTACTTCTAAAGGACATCTTTCTTGCAAATCTTCACATTTATTCCCAAACTTCTTGTAAACTGACCTCAAAGACTCCACAGGCGAGGCAGTAGTTTAATTCCTGAATCTCTAGAAGTCATCACATTTTGATAATACGGTTGACTGAATCGACACTTTCGGTCAACCTGAAACTCAGATTGTGATTCTATCCTCAGTTAGCGCTGTACAAAGTGAAACCGCTCACGTTGACATCTCTGAATCTACTGAGGCGCAAGCGGTAACTTTGGTGTGATGAGGCACTCAACGTGACAAAGGATGGCTCAAAACGCAAAGGGATATCCAGAGACGACTCCCAAGCAACCAGGCCGGAAGCCATGACTGACGGAACAAACGAACAAAATCGACGGCCCGGTTCACGGACTCGTCGCCGCAAGAGTCGGAGATTGGGCAAGCTGCTCGAAACCCTTAAACTGGGGGGGCTACAGGCTCGATTCAGCAAAACGGGACAGCAGGTTCAAAAATTTGAGCAAAAACTGCCGCCGCCGCTCAAAAATCCGATCGTGCGGAAGCGATTTCTATTAGTTGGGCTACTGGTGGGTGGGTTTGGGCTGTTTCGGCTGGCCGCCTGGGAGATCGATCGCAGCCTTCCCAATCCCGCTGATTTAGCCTCGTTTGCTCGTCCGGGAACGCTGACCATTAGAGCCTCTGATGGGACTGTTTTGCACGAATTGGGGCCGGCCACTCGCCAAAAAACCCAGATCGATCAGATGCCCAAACAGGTGGTAAATGCCTTTGTCGCCTCTGAGGATCGCCGTTTTTATGAGCATAAGGGCGTAGACTACCAGGCGATCGTTCGGGCGATGGTGCGAAATTTCACGTCAGGCGGGCTGGTCGAAGGCGGTAGCACCATTACTCAGCAGGTGGCGCGAGTCGTCTTCTTAAATCAAGATCGCAGTCTTGGGCGCAAAGTCAAAGAAGCGCTGTTAGCCCAAAAATTAGAGCGAGAAGTTGATAAAAAAAAGCTGCTCGAAAAGTATTTGAATGTCGTTTACCTCGGCTCAAATGCTTATGGGGTGGCGGATGCAGCCTGGATTTATTTCAGCAAGCCGCTGAGTCAGTTGACCCTTTCAGAAGCAGCGACGATCGCCGGATTGCCCCCTGCCCCTAGCCTTTATTCTCCATTGGTTAGTCTAAACAAGGCGCGAGAACGGCGTAACGTTGTCTTGGATAAGATGCTCGAAGCGGGCTATGTGACCCCCTTGGAAGTAGAAAAGGCGAAGGCTGAAACGCTGACAGTCAAACCGAGCGAACCTAAAAAAATCCAGAGTGACTCGCCGTACTTTACCTACTACGTGCAGCAGCAGTTGCCCAAATTGGTTAAGAAGGAAGCCCTGGCCGCAGGCGGCATTACCGTCGAGACAACGCTCAGTCCTAAGTTTCAAAAGGCCGCCGACAAAGCGATCAAAAACGCGATTGAGGTGGATGGGGCTGGGCAAAACTTTAAGCAGGCGGCCCTGGTGGCGATCGACCCCCGCACAGGTGAAATCAGGGCAATGGTTGGCGGCTACGATTTTTACAAAGAAAGTCAGTTTAACCGGGCGACTCAGGCTCAACGGCAACCGGGATCAACCTTTAAGCCCTTTGTCTATGCGGCCGCGATCGGAGCGGGCTTTTCGCCCTATCGGTCTTACCTGGATGAGCGATTTTCGGTAGACGGCTATCAGCCCAAAAACTACAGCAACAAATTTCGTGGCTGGATGAGTATGCGAGATGCGCTCACCAACTCGGTAAATGTGATTGCGGTGAAAGTCTTGATCGATGTCGGGTTTGAGCCTGCAATCAAGCTGGCAAAGGGGATGGGCATTCGCTCTAAGCTGGAGCCAACCTATTCTCTGGCGTTGGGGGCCTATGAGGTCAATCTGCTGGAATTGGTTAGCGCTTACGGAACTCTGGCTGCTCAAGGCAATGCGATCGAGCCACATGGCATTCGGCGCATCCTCAACAGCAAGGGTCAAGTGTTGTATGACGCAAATTACAAGCCAAAGCGCGTCCTGGATGCAGAAACGTCAGCAATTTCGACTTGGATGTTGAGAAATGTAGTTAACGAGGGAACCGGACGGGCTGCCAGTCTCGATCGCCCCGTCGCCGGAAAAACAGGCACCTCTGAGAAAGCACGCGATCTCTGGTTTATTGGCTTTATTCCGCAAGTGGTGACTGGAGTCTGGCTGGGCAACGATGACAACTCACCCACCTGGGGATCGAGCGGTACGGCTGCTTATGCGTGGCACGAGTTTATGAAAGAGGCGATTAGCGGAATGCCTGTGCAAAAGTTCGCTGAAATTCCTAGTAATCTGGACGATCGCAAGGGGTCGATCAAAGCACAGCCAGTCAAACCGCAGCGATCGCTCTCGTTGGGCAATTCGCCTGATCCCGAAGAGTCTCGAAGTGGGCGCAGCTATGAAGAGCCGCCAGCCGAGCGCCCTTATTCTGAACCGCCTCGTAGTGAATCTTCTGATCCGACTCCGGCTCCTCCTCCCCCTGAGCCAGAAGCCGCCCCGCCTCCCGAATCGTCTGCCCCGCCGCCTGAGCCTGCTCCCCAAGAAGCTCCACCGCCTGAACCGGCCCCACCTGCTGCTGATCCGCTGCCTCCCCCCAATTAAGCGCTGTAAAACTAAAATGATTGCTTCCTTCGATCGATTGGCTTAATCTGGGGATCGTACCTGTGAGAGATGTCGTCGTCCACTCGCTCTTGTAATCTGACCCTAGTAAAGTTTAAGAGGAATTTTGCAAATGGATATCTTAGCTGTTTTGAATGATGCGACTAGCGCAACTGGCATGAATTTTCCGGTGTCGTTTACGGCGGTTTATGTGGTTGGTTTTATTGCGGCGGTGTCGATCGGGTCGCTTGCTTGGTACAACTCAAAGCGTCCGGTTGGCTGGGAAGACAAAGAGCGTCCTGATGTAGTGCCCGAAGTCAAAAAAGAAGAAACGCCTGGTCTATAAATATTTGAGTGATATTGATTTGAGTGATATTGAACTGTAGAGAGGCTTGCGTCTGGCTGATCTCTACAGTTTGCTCATTCCTCGTTGGTAGAGTTTGCGAATTTCGGTCAAAACTTTGTCAAAAATGGATTCAGAATCGCTGCTAGAGTCCAGCAGTTGGAGTCTCGCAAGTAGTTTGGCTTCTTCGGTGGCGATCGTTCCGTCGCGATAAATGAGTGCGCTGATAGCTTCGATCAGATTTTGGCAGGTTTCAGAAGAAGGACGATCGCCCAAATATTCTCTCACCCACTTATAGCACTCGTCTGGCTTGACCGCCCGAAATTCATACAGCAGAGGTTGAATTTCTAGGTCGTCTGCGACTCCTTTTTCGGTGGCGATTTGCTGCAAATACTGACGCTCTTCGGGCTGAATTTTGCCATCTAACCAGGCCGTTCCGATCAAGATTTTGACCAGAGTTTTGACGTTTTGCTGAGGATTCATAGATTGAGATGAGGAATGAAGGGCTGGAAAAATTGCTGCGAAACACAGACCAACCGACTCTCTAATTCTTTTCATCCTACCCACCCCCTTTACAAAATAATTCACGTTTATTCACTTTCTACCCCTCCTCGCCAAGCGGAGCAAAGTTATCCCTCATCCCTCATCCCTCATTCCTTCGTCAGCCTGACCATAAAAAAGCCATCCATATTATGGTGATGAGGTAGCACTTTGGCCCAGCCTTCAGATGTGAAAAATGGGGCAAGTGTGGGAGTAGATTCAGGTCGATCGACCCTCCACTCCGGATGCTGAGTCAAGAAATTTTGGATGATTTGCTCATTTTCGGCGGGGTGTAAAGTGCAGGTTGCGTACACCAAACTGCCGTTGGGTTTGACCCAGGTGGCGGCGTGATTGAGAATCGCTTGCTGAAGTTGGGCGAGTTCTAAAACCGAGTCGGGGGTTTGTCGCCAACGGGCATCGGCGTGACGATTTAAAGTACCCAGTCCCGAACAGGGCGCATCGATTAGAACGCGATCGCACCTCCCCACAAATTGAGGTAACGCTCGACTGTCACCTGTGCAAATCTGAATCGACTGTAAGCCCAAGCGATCGGCGTTTTCTCTCAGTTTTTTGAGGCGAGACGGGGTTTTGTCAACGGCCCAAACGGTGCCACGATCGCTCATCAGTTCTGCGAGGTGCATGGTTTTGCCGCCGGGGGCCGCACAGGCATCGGCGATCGTTTCCTCTGGCTGGGGGTCGAGAAGGTAACTTACCAGTTGGGCGCTGCTGTCTTGGACGATCCAATCGCCAGTTTGAAAGCCGGGAAGTTTTTGGATGGAGCCTGGATTTTGAAGCTGGAGCGCTTGGGGCAGATGGGGGACTCGCTGAGTTTGAATGCCTACCGTTTGGAGTGCGGATTCGACCGTTTCTAGGGTGGTTTTTAGGGTGTTGATTCTCAAGACGATTTGGGGCGATCGATTCATCCAGTCACACAGGGCTTCGGTCGCTTCTAGTCCAAACTGATCAAACCAGACTTGTACAATCCAATCGGGAAAGCTGTGCAAAATTCCCAATCGTTCTATAGGATTGTTGGGCAGTTGAAGCGGGTCAGCGGTTTCACTGGCTCTCAGGTATTGTCTCAAGAGTCCATTCACAAATCCGGTCAGTCCGGGGAAGCCATTTTGTTTGGCCAAATCTACCGTGGTGTTGACCGCAGCCGAAGCGGGAATTTGATTGAGATAGCGCAGTTGGTAAAATCCTAGATGCAAGATCACGCGCAGATCGGGCGGCTGGTGAATGGCTTTCTTTTTGGCAAACTGATCGATCAGAGCATCCAACGATCGCTGACGACGCACCGACCCATAGACCAATTCTGTTACCAGACGACGATCGAGATCGGGTAGCCCACTTTGACGCAACCCCTGATCGAGCGCAACATCGGCAAACGCACCCTGATAGACCGATCGCAGCGCAAAAAATGCCAACTGACGAGAATCTTGAGGAACTTTGGACAACGGGCTAACCTTTTCTTGTGGGGTGATTCGTCTGAGTGAACCGTTTTTAGTTTATCGTTCTACGTCTGTGGTCTTGGGGCAAATCTTATGTCTTCTTCTAGAGCGCTCGTTATTTTGTCTGGCGGTCAGGACTCTACAACGTGTGCCGCGATCGCGCTTCAGCAGTTCCAAGAAGTCCACGCTGTGACGTTTGATTATCAGCAGCGTCATTTGATTGAATTGGAAAGCGCGATCGCCGTTGCCAGAGCGTTGAATCTCAAGCATGATGTGAGCGCGATCGGTTCGATTCTCAACAGCACAAGTCCGCTAGTCAGTGATGCGTCGCTGGACGAGTATGCGTCTGTAGAGGAACTGCCCACAGGCGTTGAATCGACCTTCATTCCAGGACGTAATATTCTATTTTTGACGCTGGCTGCTAATCGGGCTGTTTGTTTAGGAATTCGAGACATTTTTATTGGGGTGTGTGAAACCGATTTTGCGGGCTATTGGGACTGCCGTCAAAGTTTTGTGAATGCAATGGCGATTGCGCTCGGTGAAGGCTTCTATGGTCAACCCCATGCTTTTGAAATTCACACGCCGTTAATGAATTTGACCAAGGCAGACTCGGTGCAGTTGGCGCGGGAGGTGTTGGGCGATCGTTTTGAGGAAGTGATGTCGCTGACTCACACCTGTTACGCCGGGGTCAAAGGTGGCTGTGGAAAGTGTCACGCCTGTTTGTTGCGCGATCGAGGCTTTCGAGAGGCGGGAATTGACGACCCAATTTGGCAGTGGCGGTGACGTGAAGCGATCCCTTTGGGTAACTGGAAGCGACCCCTTGCGGGTAACTCAAAGCGACCCCTTGCGGGTAACTCGAAGAGATCGGGCTATTTGCTACAGTTGTTGAATCGGGCAGCCCCCTAAATCCCCCACGAGTGAGGGACTTTGAACAAGAATGCTTATCCGAAAGGGTTATCCGAAAGTCCCCCAGAATTGGGGGGTTGGGGGGCAGAAGACGCAATCAACAAAGCGAAGGAAACGCAACCCCTTGCGGGTAACTCAAAGCGACCCCTTGCGGGTAACTGGAAGAGATCGGGCTATTTGCTACGGTTGTTGAATCGGGCAGCCCCCTAAATCCCCCACGAGTGAGGGACTTTGAACAAGAATGCTTATCCGAAAGGGTTATCCGAAAGTCCCCCAGAATTGGGGGGTTGGG
This sequence comes from Phormidesmis sp. 146-33, assembly GCF_052939515.1. NCBI lineage: Bacteria > Bacillati > Cyanobacteriota > Cyanophyceae > Leptolyngbyales > Leptolyngbyaceae > Phormidesmis > Phormidesmis sp. 146-33. Next base: position 23,325 of record NZ_JBJPHU010000066.1, on the reverse strand, counting down.
GGGCAGAAGACGCAATCAACAAAGCGAAGGAAACGCAACCCCTTGCGGGTAACTCAAAGCGACCCCTTGCGGGTAACTGGAAGAGATCGGGCTATTTGCTACGGTTGTTGAATCGGGCAGCCCCCTAAATCCCCCACGAGTGAGGGACTTTGAACGAAGAATAGTATCTAATAGTCCCCCAGATTGGGGGGTTGGGGGGCAGAAGCGCTGAAGACCGAAGCGAAAAACTCCCATCGAATTCACGTTAATTTGCGGCGCTGTCGGGTGAGAATGCTCATCACTTCGCCAAACGAGGGCGCAGGCAGCAAGGGACTCCAGTCTGTCGCATTCGCAAATCGTCGAACGTGGAGATTTTGAATCGTCTCCGTTACCCCGTCAGAGGAACCGATAATTAACACCCGCAGGATTTCAAACTCATCAGAATGAGGAATGGCAACGTCAGGTAAAAGATCCTGAAGCGGAATGCGAAGTGAAGTAATCGTAAAACGGGGAATGGTATCGGGAAGGAAACGGCGTTGAATCAATTCTAGAAATGCATAGGCGAAATCGCACAGCCAAAAGCCAGCGTTCAATAAGCGCTCTGCCATGTGGGTACTCCAATTTTAAGTTTCCGAAGAAACCCAAAAAACTAGCCGCCCCGACGATCGTGACAAGTCAGAGCGGCCAAAGGAGTGATAAAATTCTCCATTAGCCCTCCGGACTGCCTGTACAGTCTCGTGGGTTAGCTGCCCTCTGTTGCTCGAACAACTTTGGGTGGCGACAGACTAGATTTTTTGGGCGACCAGACCGCTTTCCTGTGACGAAAAGATGTCCTTGATTTGAGAGAATATCTGGAATTTTGATCCGCGTCAAGTAAATCTTTTTATTCGATCGAGTTCTCATCAGAAGTTGAACGAGCGTATTCTTCTAAACTCGCCTGCATCATTCGGGGATAGACGAGTATGAAAAAGCCCATCCACGTCACCATCGGAATCGCAACCAGCACCGTCAGCCAAATGAGTTTGAATAGCAGCCAACTGGCAGCGATCGCCGTCACCCCTGTAAGCCCGATCGACCACGGCTGACACCACCAGGGCTTATAGTTCCAAACGCTCATTGGCTCTCCATTAGTTTCTAGACGCTGAGAGGATCTTAGCAGTGTTGGCAAATGTTTAATGACGGTGTTTTTTAGCGATTTTATTTAAGCAGTTGGTTTAAGTGAAGATGGTGTGACGAGTTTGGTGAGCATGTCGTTTGAGATTAGTTTCTTGAAATCTAAGACTTCAATCAAAACTAGTTTCTCTTGATTTGAGTAATGCAAAATGATCTGTCCCTCGTCTTCTGCATAAGCGATCGGCTCATTAGATAGTTCTACAATCAGGGCATCAACATCTGGGCTGTAGCTAATTTTTTTCATGAGTTTACGCTGGCTATATCTAACTGAAGCTATTTGCCTTTTACAACTTTGACTTGAATAATCAGAGGCTCAGTCATTGCCTTAGTTGTACGTTAAGTGCTTCGAGTTGTTGGTTTATCCAGTCGATCGCTGTTTCTTCGTCGGCTTCGATCGCCTGTAATTGAGGATTTGCCCTGCTGAATGATTTTCATGGTTGTTGAATTACAGTAGAAAGTCTTATTCAGCAGACTACAACTCAATCTCATCTCGCTTTGATACATAATCAATCAACTTAATCCAGTCGATCTGATTGTCCTTCATAAAATAGCGCAAGAAGTCATTTGTCATCTCATTTACTTTTGCCGCGTAAGTTGACTTAAAAGCTTCATCTCTTTCTTTCGCCTTTTGGTCGATCGGTACAATAATTTCCTGATAAAGGTTGTCATCCTGCGATATGAAATACCAAAAGTCTTGACCAGCATATTTGTAGTAAACTCTGTCAGGCTCTTCATCTACAACCCGCTTGTCTTTAAGTCTCTTTTTATCCTTTATAGGATTGCGGTCTTTCCCATACATACAGCCATTAACAGCAATAATCTCATCTGTAATCCCTTTCTCACGCAAGATATTTTTTGCTGTCTTAAAGTTATCTTTCATCTTGTCTATCTGATCTGCGTTCCCCCAATTAGTTCCAGATTTGATGCCAACAATGTAATAAAGCCCATCCCTTTCAAACTCTAGATCGACACTTTTGAGTTTAGACTTAAACCCACCATACAAAGTTTGAGAGACAAATATCGCAAATTCTTCAAGCAAGTTCCCTAAAAAAGTTTCCTCTTGGGAGGAGAGAAAAGCATCCACAATACTCTTCACCAAATCAGCAGCAAGCTCGATGTTTTTAGCTTTGAATAGATAAGGATTCTTACGTTTAAGAACATCGGTGAGTTTAAGACTGTTTAACCCCTCTAATCTCTTGTTGTAAAAAGGTGTGATGACGTGTTGAGCAAGATAGTTGTAGTAGGATTGATAGGGTGAAGTAGTCATATTATGTTTAGTTGAATATTGTCCTGCTGCGACGATTGGCTCTTCTTTTTTGTGAGTGCAATGTTTGATAAAGACAACTTGTAGTATTCCTCACTAATCTCAATTCCGGTATAGTTTCTTCCTAATTCCTTCGCAGTCATACTTGTGGTTCCAGATCCTAAAAAGGGATCGAGTACTAAGTCGCCCTCTTGGGTAAAGAGTTTAATAAACCAGGTAGGTAGCTCTTTAGGAAAGGCAGCACTATGTTTTCTGTTTCCGCACTCAGTTGCAAAATGAAGAACATTGGTTGGATAAGCTAAGTCTCTGCCGACCCAATTAGAGATATTCTTGCCAAACCCGCTTTCTACTTTTGAGTTATCTCGCTTTTTATCGGTTTCACTCAAATTCTTAAGACGAGACTTTGCCCAATCTCCCATTGGAACTCTGACACTTTCCTGATACATATTAAACTTCTTCTGCTTGTTGAATTGTAAGCATCGCTCCCAAGCATCCCGAAATCTGTTAGACCATTTACCCGGATAGCAGTTCTTCTTATGCCAAATAAACTCCTCAGTCCACAGCCAGCCTTGTTTACGCATTTCTATAATAAGTTCCATCACATAGGTATGTCGTTCACCATTGACAACTTTCTCTTTGATGTTGAGAATAAACGTTCCGTCATCTTTTAGAACTCGCTTTAGCTCACTAGAAATCGGTAGAAACCAATTGACATATTGATCTGGATGGATGCCTCCATAGGTACTTTGTCTACTATTTGCATAAGGGGGTGATGTCACAATCAGATCAATCATATTAGACGGCATTTGCTGTAAGACCTCCAGGCAGTCACCTAGAATAATGCTGTCATGCCAGTTGCGGACTGTCTCCTCTTGATTCATCTCAATCATGCCCATTGTGTGAAAGCCCATTGTGTGAAAGCCATTCTGTGAAAGCGTTGTGAAAGCGTTAGGAAGTCGGTTATACCACAAGCTCCAACTTGATAGCCAGTCAAAATGGGCTAAATTATCATTGACATCCAGATGCGTCAGGAGATCAAGGGAGGCGATCGCTCCCTCGTTTGGACTCAGCGTCACAAAACACCCAAAGACCGAGATTAATTTTTCAGGATTGCTGCTGATACTTGGGGCGATCGTCTTCAAAGCACCCCCTTTTGAGCAACAAACTCAACAATTTGACCTCAAAACTCAATTAGCCGGGTTCAAACCTCAAGAATTTGACCTCAGAACTCAATCATCCGGGTTCAAATCTCAACAATTTGACCTTGGAACTCAAAAAGTCATGCTCAAACCTCAAGAATTTGACCTCAGAACTCAATTAGCCGACTTCCAACCTCAAAAAAAAGAGCTACGAACTGAAAAAGCCGAGTTATTTACTCCAACTTTCAAGCTTGTAGCTCCAAGATTAGTTGTCAGAAACCAAACGATCGGGCTAATCTCTACGCCGTCGCCTGATCACTCTTCGGTCTGCGAGGTTTGCGGTGAAATCGCTGTCCTAATTCCCCCAAAACTCCCTCTAGCCCAGCGCCTTGACCACTCGCCTTTGCATAACCATATACCTGCAACGCGGCCGCATACGCCTCACTCCCCGCCGCCATCGTCGTATCATCCACCAACGTCTGTAGCTGACTTAGCGCCACCACAATGGGATACATCGCTTCAAACAATTCCACATCGCGCCGCATTTCATCCAAATCAAACGCACGAGGCAAAAAGTCCGGGTTCTGCGTCGCCACCTCCAGCGCCTTGATCACAAACGCCCGACTCTTATCGCCCATCTTGGGCAACCCCTGACGCTGCTCCGCCGTCAAATCGACCAAAAACGGCAGCTTTGATTTGATCGTCGCGATCGCTTCCATCACCGTTTCTCTATCTGCCTTCGTCAACGTCGTACTGATTCTATTCATCGTCGTCAAAATTTCTAGGAGTCAATGCCTGTAGAGTGCCCAAACTGCCCTAGATTTGTCGTGTGATTTCAGAATCCGTCCCAGGTCTAATGTCCAAGGTCTAGAGTCTAATGTCCAACCTTCAATCTCTTTAGCGCTTTTGTCATTTCGACTGACGTTAAACTTGAGAGACTCCACACTTCTCAACAACAGGCTAATAACGGGCATGAAGCGCATTGTTTTGATTGCGGGCTTTGAGTCATTTAACGCTGACCTCTATCGGCAGGCGGCCCAGGTTGCTCAGGCACGGTGCCCAGCCTTGGATATTTTGGTGTTTAGCGATCGCGATCTCGCCTCCAATTCCACTCAAGTCGAAGTGGCCCTGCAAACGGCTGACGTGTTTTTTGGAAGTTTGTTGTTTGACTACGATCAAGTGATGTGGCTAAGAGAACGGGTGAAGCGCATTCCCATTCGTCTCGTCTTTGAGTCAGCGTTGGAGTTGATGAGTTTGACGCAGTTGGGCAAATTTGCGATCGGTGACAAGCCCAAAGGAATGCCGAAGCCCGTCAAATTCATTCTCGACAAATTCAGTAATGGGCGCGAAGAAGACAAGTTAGCGGGCTACATTAGTTTTCTCAAAGTCGGCCCCAAGCTGCTGAAGTTTGTCCCAGGGCAAAAAGTCCAGGATTTGCGAAACTGGCTAATCGTTTACGGCTACTGGAATGCAGGCGGCTCCGACAACGTGGCAGCCCTATTTTGGACGCTGGCCGAAAAGTATCTCGGTCTAGAAATTGGCGAAATTGCGGCCCCGATCGAAACCCCCAACATCGGACTCCTCCACCCCGATCACCCCGGCTACTTCGAGTCTCCCCAACAATACTTGGACTGGTACGCCACCAAACAAACCCCCTCATCCCTCATCCCTCATCCCTCATCCCTCCGTTCATCCCTTCCCACGATCGCCCTTCTCCTCTATCGCAAACACGTCATCACCAAACAGCCTTACATTCCGCAACTCATTCGTCAGTTTGAGCAGGCTGGTTTGATTCCGTTGCCGATTTTTATCAACGGCGTTGAGGGACATGTCGCCGTCCGCGATTGGATGACGACCACCTATGAGCAAGCGCAACGCCAGAAAGGAATTCGAGAAACGCCCTCGTTGTCGGCTGAGGCGGTGACTGTGGATGCGATCGTTTCCACCATTGGATTCCCGCTAGTCGGCGGCCCCGCTGGCTCAATGGAAGCAGGTCGTCAGATCGAAGTTGCCAAACGGATTCTCAGCGCCAAAAACGTGCCCTATATGGTTGCCGCACCGCTGTTGATTCAAGACATCCACTCCTGGACACGACAGGGAATCGGCGGATTGCAAAGCGTTGTACTGTATGCCTTACCGGAGTTGGATGGGGCGATCGACACGATTCCCTTGGGCGGCTTGGTCGGAGAAAAGATTTACCTGATTCCCGATCGCGTCAAGCGGCTCACAGGCAGGCTCAAACAGTGGATTCAACTACATCAAACTGCAACGAGCGATCGCAAACTCGCCATTATTCTCTACGACTTTCCACCGGGCTATGGTGCAACGGGAACGGCTGCTTTATTGAACGTGCCGCGATCGCTACTCAACCTGCTCAAAGCACTCAAAGAACAAGGCTACACCGTAGGCGATCTGCCCGAAGATGGCGAAGAGCTGATTCGTCAAGTCAAAGCAGCCGACACAGACATTCACCCTGATCAAACCTCAGTTTCCACACGCAAGCTCGAAAAATGGCTCGGCTATCTGCTCACATCACGAGTCGAAAAACAGTGGAAATCGCTTTCAGGAAGCGGCATCAAGACGCTGGGCGATGACCTGGTTTGGGGCGGAGTGCAACTGGGTAACGTGTGGATTGGCGTACAGCCCCCATTGGGAATTTCGGGCGATCCGATGCGGCTGATGTTTGAGCGAGATTTGACCCCTCATCCGCAATATGCTGCTTTTTATCAGTGGTTGCAAAAAGACTTGCAGGCGAATGCGCTGATTCACTTTGGAATGCACGGCACGGTCGAATGGCTACCGGGTTCTCCGTTGGGCAACACGGGCTATTCGTGGTCTGACATTCTCTTGGGCGATTTGCCAAATCTCTACATTTATGCGGCGAACAATCCTTCAGAATCGATTCTGGCCAAACGTCGGGGCTATGGCGTGCTGATTTCTCACAACGTCCCGCCCTATGGTCGATCGGGCTTATACAAAGAGTTAATGTCTCTCAGAGAGTTGATCGCAGAATATCGAGAAGATCCCGAAAAGAATGACCTGTTGAGAAGTGCGATCGCCAAAAAAATCGCAGATACCGGACTGGATACCGACTGTCCCTTTGACGATGCAAAACGCCTGGGCATTGCCTTCACGCCAGAAACCATTGGACTCTTTAGCCGCGATGCTTTCAATCAGTATTTAGTCAAACTCTACGAATATCTGCAAATTCTCGAAAATCGGCTCTTCTCATCCGGCTTGCACACACTAGGCGAACCTCCCAACCCAGAAGCGTTAGAAACCTACCTCAACGCCTACTTTGATCAAGAGATTCTAAACAGCGATCAGCTTCTCGAAGCCGACGAAATTCGCAATCTGCTGGCCCAAAACACAGACGAATTGACGAATCTGCTGCGCGGCCTCAACGGTGAATACATTCCGCCTGCGCCGGGGGGTGATTTGCTGCGCGATGGAGCGGGTGTTTTGCCAACGGGACGCAACATTCACGCGCTTGACCCTTATCGGATGCCTTCTCCGGCTGCCTATGAGAGAGGACGAGCGATCGCTCAAAAAATCCTCACCCAACATTTGCAGGAACACGGCACCTATCCTGAAACCGTAGCCGTCATGCTCTGGGGCTTGGATGCCATCAAAACCAAAGGCGAATCGCTGGGAATTTTGCTCGAACTGGTGGGTGCAGTCCCCGTCAAAGAAGGCACAGGTCGAATTCTGCGCTATGAATTGCAGCCGCTCGAAATCGTCGGACATCCTCGTATCGATGTGCTGGCGAATCTCTCCGGCATTTTTCGCGATAGCTTCGTCAACATTATCGAACTGCTAGATGATCTATTTCAGCGATCGGCAGACGCAGACGAGCCAGAAGACCAAAACTTCATCCGTAAGCATGTTTTGAGTCTGCGATCGCAAGGGGTTGAGAACGCATCCGCAAGACTCTTCTCAAATCCAGCAGGCGACTATGGTTCACTCGTCAACGATCAAGTGGTTGCCGGAAACTGGGAATCTGGAGACGAACTCGCGCAAACCTGGCAAGGTCGAAACGTCTTCAGCTATGGCAGAAAGGACAAAGGAGAAGCGCGATCGCAGGTCTTAGAAACGCTGTTGAAAACGACCGATCGGATCGTTCAAGAAATTGACTCTGTGGAGTATGGCTTAACCGACATTCAAGAATACTACGCCAACACAGGCGGACTGAAACGCGCCGCAGAAAATCAGCAGGGTAAAAAGGTACAAGCCAGCTTTGTCGAAAGTTTCTCAAAAGACACCACACCGCGCAATTTAGAAGACCTGTTACGGCTAGAATACCGCACCAAATTACTCAATCCCAAATGGGCAGAATCGATGACTACACAAGGTTCAGGAGGTGCCTACGAAATCTCTCAGCGAATGACTGCGCTAATCGGATGGAGTGGCACCACAGACTTCAAAGACCAATGGGTTTATGACCAGTCTGCTGATACTTATGCGCTCGATTCAGACATGGCAAACAGACTCAAAGAATCAAACCCAGAAGCCTTTCGCAACATCGTCGGCAGACTTTTAGAAGCAAACGGCAGAGGATTTTGGCAACCCGATCCCGACAAACTGACAACGCTACGAGAACTCTATGAGACAGCAGATGAAGCGATCGAAGGAGTCACCCCAACCGCAACACTTTAAGTAATTCAAAATTACCGTAAACGCAAAAATCCCCGTGCATTGGAGCGATCGGAGATTCTGTCAATATCAGTTTAATGATTTTTTCGCTTTCTTGCTTGGAACTTCTGCCCCCAACCCCCCATTCTGGGGGACTTTAAGAGAGGAAGCTTAGTTCAAAGTCCCTCACTCGTGGGGGATTTAGAGGGCTGAAGGGTTAAACACCGAAGCGAAAAAATAACCCAGCAAATTCATGGTTAATTACAGTTCGCGATCGCGATCGATCTTTCTAGCAGGCGGCAACTCGTGATTCGCTTTGTGCGTTTCCTTGTCGGACTCTTTGATCAAATCTGTGGCCTGCTTAAGGAGATCTTTGAGCAATTTACGAACCTGACGTTCTCTTTTCGCTAACGCCGTTCCTGCTTCACCCAAACTCGATTCTAACTCGGCTGCTTTTTGATCCGCTTGACCTTTGAGAGACTCAGCTTGAGGACGCGCTTGTTCGTACCATTTTTTGGCATCGTCTAAATGCTCTTGAGCGCGATCGTAATAGCCTTCACTTCGAGCTGCAAGATTGGCTCTCAAAATGGCTGCTTGCGCTTGCAGTTGGGCATACCGTTTCTTCAACAAAGCAACCTCCTCACTGTCGCGGATGGTAGCGATCGCTTGCTCAATTTGCTCCCGCACTTCAGCAGACATGTCTTTGCTTGCGTCCTTGAGTCCCGCGAGTCCTTCCTCGACTTCCTGTTCAAGTTCGCCTTCTTGCTCGTCTAATTGCGCTTGAAGCCGCTTAACTTCTGACTCAGTTTCAGAAATTTTTTGCTGACGCGCCCTACTGATGCCTTCGATCACGCCTTCCACCGAAGCGGTTACTTCTTCCTTAACATGTTCACCACTCTCTTGAATGCCAGATAGCGCAGAAGTAAACGCATCTTTGACAATCGATCGCAGTTCACTAGAGCCAATTTTGACTTCTGAAGTCACTTGAGAAACCGCAGATCTGACAATTTCACGAATGCGATCGGTACGCACTTGTCCCACTTCTTTAACTTGCTTCAAATCAGTCGAAATCTTTTCTTTGACAGGATTCGTCATGGTTTTCTCCTAATAGGAATACGTCTTACGATCGAGTATTTTTAAGCAATATCTGTCTTCAATTTCAATATGACGAAGTTTCTCACCTTTAACCTCTCTCTTTAGACGGGAAAAGCCAAAAAAAACGGCCTCGATCACCCGATCAGAAGCCGTTAGGAGTTCAGATGATAGCTATCTCACAAAGGAAGCTGCACCCGATTTCTTTAATTAGAAGCTGAGATTAGAAGCTGAGACCAACACCCGCTTGCACGCTCAAAGCACCTGAATTGCTACCTTGGTAAGCGTTGATGCCATATTTCGCATCGCTGTAGACCACCACACCCTTAGCAACTTGAGACTCGACACCCGCCGTAATTACTGCCGCGTCTTTGTTGCCGATTTGAGAAGACTGATTTTCGTTTTGCACAAAAGAGTAGCCTGCACCGCCATAAACGTTGGTGTTTCTGCTCACAGGCAGGTCATAGGTCACAGTCGGAATCACAGCGCTGTTTTTGCCTGTATAGAGGACAGTCCCTCTCACAGAAACAGGCGCATTCGGAACTGCAAAACGACCTTGAATGTTTCCACCAAATACAGCCGCATCGTTAGTGCGTCCTCCATTGGTTACGCCTGCCGAAGCGCCAGCACCCACATAGCTACGATCGAAGCGATCGGTTTGAGTGCCGATGGGTTGAGCCGAAGCGGAACCCGCACCAAAGAAAAGAGGAGCAATGGCTGCAATGGAAAGAGTCGAAAGAAGGGCAACGGACTTAAGAGAGAGTTTCATTTTCGTATCCCTGAGTGACGTGAGTTTGTGTTTGCTTTCTTACTTTCTAAGTCGTAAGAATTGATTGAATTGTTCCAGGGATTTCAACAAGCTTTTAATTTAATCAAGGGACTTTTTGAAGGAATCTCAAAAGTTTTGATGAGTCGGTTGGAAGCAGTTGAAACTTAATTGCCCGGAAACAAAGAGTGGTTAGTTCCTGATGGGTATTCACCTCTCATATCTATAGTTTTAGTGTGCGACTCGGTTTGATTTGTAGTCTGATGGTCTGTTTGCAAACTGTCACATAAATTCCGTAATGTTTTAGTCTTGAGAAGCAATAAATTACAGAGTTTCTGTTAGTTAAAGGTGCAATTAAGTTCGGTAAATACTACCTGTGATTCACAAAAGCCAGCGCAAAAAACAAGCTCTCTGGCTCTCTATACCTGTGATGCAAAACTGATTTCAAGTGACGATTAATCCAGTTTCTTTAAGCTTGAGAATTGATCGCTGCCTGATTCCCTCACTTCCTACTTAGCAACAGGAACGATCGCAAGAAATCCAAATCGCTAATAGATTAGATGAAACCTACGGCTGGATTGTTCCATTTGAGGTAGCTAGACAATCGTGCAGTAGCGATCGCGCCCTTCTGCCTTAGCCTGATAAAGCGCCTTGTCTGCCGCCGTAATTAGCGTCTCTGGAGGCTTGTGCTGCGTCGGAATCGTCATCGTCACCCCCAAACTCACCGTGACGATCGGCTCGACTTTAGAGGTTAGATGGGCAATTTTCAAGCGCTTGACTCCTAATTGAATCTCCTGCGCCACCTGAATGGCCCCCTCAAGATCAGTCGTCGGCAAAACCACCGCAAATTCTTCGCCGCCATAGCGGGCAGGTAAATCGATCGCTCGTTTCGCCGCATTTTGAATAATCTGGGCCACCTGCCTGAGACAGTCATCGCCCGCCTGATGCCCGTAAGTGTCGTTAAACAGCTTAAAACAGTCAATATCACAAAGAATCAGCGACAACGGCAATTGCTCTCGCAGCATGTGTGACCATTCTTGCTGGAGATACTCATCAAAACGGCGACGGTTGGCCACCTGAGTCAGCCCATCAAACGACGCGAGACGCTGAAGTTCGTGGTTGGCTTCTTCAAGCTGCTGATAGAGGCGCACCTGCTGGATCAATCGCCGAACTCGCTGCCGCAGCACCGCCCAATGAATCGGCTTGGTAATGTAATCGACCGCCCCCGCCGAAAAGGCTTGATCCACCGACTCTTGATCCTCTAGCCCCGTGATCATCAAAACAGGAGTCTTGCTGCCCCCTTCGCACAGGTCTTGAATCCGCTTACAGCAGGCAAACCCATCTAACACAGGCATGATCGCATCTAGCAAAACCACGTCGGGGCGCAGTCGCGAAAATAGGGTCAAGCAGGCCTCACCGTCGATCGCCTCTACTACCTGATAGCCGTCTTGCTCCATCGCTTGGCGCAACCCAATCCGAGTCGTTTTGTCATCATCAGCGACCAGAATCAACGGAGGATTATGGTTAGAGCGCATTATCTCTGACATTGCTGAAGTTCCAGGTTGAGCGAAGCTTTCACGTTGTCGTATTCAGCCTCCAGTTGGCATACTTTTGAGGCAACACTTTCTAGAGTTCCCAGTTGCAGTAGGGTTTCCAACTCTCGGCAGAATTCGGCCAACTGGATCGCGCCCAACATGCCGCTGGTCGATTTGAGGGTATGGACTGCCTGTTGTAGGGCGAGCCAATCCTGGGTTTCGGCGGCTGTTTGAATCGTTTGCACCAGTTTGAACGCATCGAGCAGGTAGCTGTTAATAATATCAGCTAGAAAGGTTTCTCCTTCATTAGCCAGACTGCGGATTGCTTGCAGCGCTTTGCGGTTGAGGGTGATGCGATCGGGCGAAGTGCGCGGGGTCGATCGCCCAGACGAATCTGTCGGAGTGCCTCCTAACGCGAGTCTAAAGGCATTGTCCCGGTGAGCCTGATTGAGTGCCCGCATCAAAGCCTCGATCCGAATCGGCTTGCTCAGGTAGTCATCCATGCCGACATCTAGACAAGTTTGGCGATCGCCCTGCATGGCGTTGGCGGTCATAGCGATGATATAAGGGCGCAGCCGAGGGGCCCACTCTTGATGAATCTGCTGAGTGGTAATCAGCCCGTCCATTTCTGGCATCTGGACATCCATCAAAACCACATCATAGGCTTGACGGCGCAGGGCCTCTAACACTTCCAGCCCGTTTCCAGCGACATCGGCGCGATAGCCCAACCGTTGCAGGAGATGCAGGGCGACTTTTTGGTTAACCACATTGTCCTCAGCCAGCAAAATCCGCAGGGGATAAGGGTCGATCGGGCAGGCTTCCTCGGAGGCGGGCGATCGTTCCTGCACCAGTTGAGGCGGCGGAGGCACGATAAATACGGACTTTGCGGTGATTGTGAAGTAGAACGTAGAGCCTTGTCTGGCAATCACGCGAGGCACTTGAGTAGGCGGATCTCCCCCGACTTGTCCGTTGCTCTCGACCCACATTTGACCGCCCATCATTTCGCTCAGACGTTTGCTGATTGCTAGCCCTAGTCCGGTGCCTCCATATTGGCGGCTGGTCGAAGAATCAACCTGACTAAAGGATTTGAAGAGGCGATCCATGCGATCGGGCGGAATGCCAATTCCGGTATCCTGGACAGCAAAACGAAGGGAGGTGTGAGACGTGCGTGGGGCGTTGGAATCGGCTTGAACGGTGACTAAAATCTCTCCTTTGTCGGTAAATTTGATGGCATTGCTCAACAGATTGACGAGAATTTGTCGTAGTCGAGTTGCGTCACCAATAATCGTTCTGGGCAGATCTGGGGCGATTTTGTAGGACAGGTGCAGTTTCTTTTCGGCGGCTCTGGTGATCAGCAGGTCGATCGAGTCGCTGACACAGGCTTGCAGATCGATGGGCTGCTGTTCTAATTCGAGTTTGCCAGACTCAATTTTTGAGAAGTCGAGAATGTCGTTGATGATCGTCAACAGCGTGTCGCCACTGCCCCGAATCGTTTCGATAAAGTCGCGCTGCTGATGGGTCAACTCCATGTCGAGCAAGAGTCCCGTCAAGCCAATCACCGCATTCATCGGCGTGCGAATCTCGTGGCTCATGGTGGCCAAAAATTCGCCTTTGGCTCGGTTGGCATCTTCTGCGGCTTTTTTAGCTTGTTCTAAGGCTACATTCTGATTGGTCAGTTTTTCGCGCTGAAGGGTTTCTCGCTTTAACAGACGCGCCTGGGCGAGGGCAATTCCCACCTGATCGGCGACGGCCTCGAGCAGTTCGATTTCGTCCTCGCTCCATTGCCGAAACGAGTCACACTGATGTAGGCTGATCAATCCATTGGGGTGCCCCTGATAAGAGGTGCGAATCGCCAGCATGGATTTAAGCTGAATCTGTTGGCAAAGCCCGACCACCGGGTGCAGCAGTGGGTCAATGTAGACATTCAAAGAGGCAATGGCTCGATCGGAACCCAGCATCGCTTCGACGTGAAGATTGCCTTCAAGGGGGATTTCTAGCCCAAATAGAGATGGCCAGCCAGATTCTAGATACTCAGCGACGATCGGGATCTTGGGCGAAGAGGTCTCCAATTGAGATAGCTCAAACCCAGAAAGGAGTGCGTCATCGGCGGTGCCCACATAGGCGTGAATCAGGCAGCGATTGACCCGAAAGGCTCGACCAATCTGCGTGGCCGTGGTTTGGACGATCTGCTGGGTATCCAGACTTTGCCGAATTTCTTGCGTAATCTGTCTCAGCAGTAATGTGCGCTGATATTGGCGCTGTAGGGCATCTTCGGCTCGTTTGCGCTCTGTGGTATCGGTCTGTACGCCGACATAGTGGGTCAATCGCCCCTGGGCATCGCGAACCGGAGAAACCGAAAGCTCGTTCCAAAAGAGGGTGCCATCTTTGCGGTAGTTTCGCAGGTTGACGACGCAATCTTCTCCCGCTTTGATGGCGCTTCGCAGAGATTCTAAAGCCATCTGGTTGGCTTCGGGGCCTTCGAGAAAGCGCCCATTTTTGCCCACGACTTCATCGGCGCTGTAGCCTGTGATCCGCTCAAAGCCGGGATTGACGTAGATCATGGGATTGTCGGGCAGCGTCGCGTCGGTGATGATGATGCCGTTGCTGCTGGCTCCGATCGCACGTTCTAATAATCGCAGGCGCACCTCGGACTGTTTGGCTTCGGTGATGTCGCGACAGATGCAGATAAATCCGCCCTGAGTGAGAGTGAGCGAGATTTCTTCATAAAAAGTGCTACCGTCCTGACGTTTGGCGATCGCTTCTCCGCGCCATTGACCTTCTCGGTGCAGGATGGGCAAAATCTCTCCTTCGATCCGCGCCATCTCATCGGGGTAATAGAGCGTTGTCAACGATTTGCCCACCAGATTGCGGCTGTGCTGATAGCCAAAAATTCTTAAATAAGCGTCGTTGAGATAGAGAAACTGACCGTCGTCGCTGAGAATCGCGATCCCGTCCATAGCGGCGACAACGGCGATCGAGTGATGGTGCAGAGACTCTTGATCGGTGAGCAGGTGGGTAGCTTGCTGAATTAGACGACGGGCGATGGGATGAGTCTTTAGACGTGACTTTTTTTGCCTTAGCCGCCGAATCAAAAAAATCAGCAGAGCAAGGTTGCAGAGTGCCGCGATCGCATTTGCACTCAGAAAAGCCCACTCAACAGTCACTGCAAGCATTCAAGTTCGCTCTTACGGATGACTAATCTAGCCAGGTGCCTTTTCTTTTCGCAATGGAAGTTGACTGGATAACCCAAGTCAGGAGCCACGGAGATATTTGCTGGACTCCCGTCTTTCAGTGGGTCAACGTCCACGAAATTTTTTGGCCACTTCTTTAGTTATATTGCAACCCTTGATGATTAGTATCAAGCAAACTTCATCGGTGTCAAGCAGAATTCAGGAGTATCTGGCAACTAGCTAGCAAATTCTGGAGATTCTTTGGTTTCAACGACGAGATCAGGAAGTCCTTCTAGCTTTTCGGTGGGCACGACTTCTTCGACCAGGGGCACAAAAATCGTTAGCCCTCCCGGAACGCACTCAATGTCTACGGGTGTCACTCCGACCATTTCGCCATCCAAAACGACCTTCTGAGGCGGATTTGTCGTAATCTTAAACCGCTTGGCTCGCAGGTAGCCAATATCGTCTCGCTCGGCTGGGGTGCCACTCAGAGCCGATTGTAATAAGTGATAAGTGGCGGCGATCGCGCCTGCTTTATTAGAAGGGGCAACGATCGTCAGATCGAGCAGTCCATCATCGACAATCAAGCCCGACGGCCCTTGAGCCAATACGGAGGTTGCCGGAGCTGCATTGGCCACCGTTAGCGCAGACGCTGTAACCGAAATGATTTTATCTTCCGTTTCGATTTCGGTTTCAAAGGGTTCTAGATTGCGAAGTTGTTGGAGTCCGGCTAGCACGTAAGCCAGCATTCCAAAGCGATTTTTGGCTTCGCGATCGGCGCGTTCTACCGTTTCTGCCTCAAAGCCGATTCCTGCTAAAAGAACCATCGGTTTGCCGTTACAGAAGGCTGCATCGACGGTTTTGGTGTTGGACTGTAAGATAGTTTCACAAGCGGATTGGATCGTCGTCGGAATGCCCATCGCATTTGCAAACGCATTTGCGGTGCCACGTGCGATCACCCCTAACGGAATGCCCGTCCCCACCAGGGCTGTCGCCGCCGCCGAGAGGGTGCCATCGCCACCAGAGGCAATCACCGCATCGACCCCTTGAGCGATCGCTTGTTCTGCTAAATGGTCAGCATCTATTTCTTCGGTGGTCAGGTGAATATCCAGTTCGATGTCAGCCAGCAATGCTTTGATCGTTTCTAGGTCTTGGTCGGGGTTGCCTTGTCCAGCAACGGGGTTAAAGATGAGAAATGCAGAGCGCATAATAGAAGTTTGGTATAGAAACTAGACGGATGCCTTTTAGATAACATGTTTGCCCTGGCTGAAAGCTCATACCGACGATGGATTTCCGGGTTGTGAATCAACATTTTGTGATCGAACTGTCACAATAGACGTAGCTAAATTGGGAGCGAATTATGGCAGATTCTTTGATGTACCAGGAAGAGCATTTTGTGGTGCTAGAAACCGACCAACCAGAGCAATTTTTGACCGCTGACGAGATGTTAGAAAAGCTACGATCGATTTTGTCCAAACGTCAAGATGCATTGCCCCCAGATGTGCAGAAGTTTTCAACGGTGGCAGATCAAGCCCAACATTTGCTAGACACGACTTGCGATTTGGATATGGGGGCGGGGCAATATCTTCAGTGGTATGCGGTGCGATTAGAGAAGTAGGAAGAGGGGTGCGATTTGTCCCCAAAAGATTCAAAGACAAAGCTTTTTGTTGGGTGGTCAAAACTACGTTTACCAAAACAAAATTCGCCGTTGCAGATGATTAAAACTCTGAATCAGTTTTCGAGTCTGCGAAGGTAGACTTCATTTGAGTAAGCGCAAATTCAGTTCCAAAGCAATTTGTGAAGCACTCACTCTCAACAACTGATGAATCAGAGGTTTATAACTTTTGTAGCTGATTAACGTGAATTCGGTGAAATCTTTCGCTGCGGTTGTTAATCCGGGCAGCCCTCTAAATCCCCCACGAGTGAGGGACTTTGAACCAAAATCTTGTCTGAAAGTCCCTCAAAATTGGCGGCTTGGGGGGCAGAAGCGCTGAAGAACGAAGCAAAAGAAGCAAAACCCCTTTATCGAATTCACGTTTGATTAGAGGTGCGATCGCCAAAGCTGCCTAATTTCATCCCTCATCCCTCAAACCAAGACACGCCCGCAAACACCAAAAACAAAATGCCGCCGATCGTGGTTACCATGCGTTCTGAGATATGTCCGGCGATCAGTCTGCCTCCCATAACGGCGATCGCGGTGCAGATTCCATGTCCGGCAATCGATCCGAGGGTGATCCCCAATGCGTTGTTGCTGGCTGCTAGAGTGATCGTCGTGATCTGAGTGCGATCGCCCAATTCGCCCATAAACACCAGCACAAACGCTTCTAAACAGATGGCGAAGGGAGTTTTTTTCTTTAAGTTGGCTTCGGCTTGAGCGATCGCGGCGACGGCTTCTCGTTCGGCATCAGAGGCACAGTCGAGGAGGCGATCGTCTGCTGCGAGAGACTGATTGCCACATTCTGGAGGCATTTTGTAAGCGTCATACAGCAGCTTGAAACCAAAACCGACAAAGAGCAAGATTGAACCGTAGTGAATGATCGGTTGGGGCAACAGTCCCAAAAGCTGACCCAACGCAACTGAGAGAATCGTCATCAGCGACAACGCCGCGATCGAACCCGCAAACACATAGCGGCGGCGGTGACGCATCGCCAGACACATTGCAATAAAAAATGTCTTATCGCCTAACTCATTAATCGTAATTAAGGTCAACCCAGCCGTAAAAGCACTCAACATCGGTCAAGCTCCTCAGAATTGTGGTGGCATCTGAGGTGACTTGATGAGAATACAGACGACTCCACCAAGCCCACAACAGATGTGAACTTAGTGAAGGTCTCGCTTGCAAGAATGCCAGGTTTTAAGTTTTGAGGTTGCCGAGCGGTTTAACTCATCCCTCTCGCGAAGCGTGCCGCTAGCGGCAACCCCTCATCCCTTTTCTGTCTCTTGTCACTTGAACCAGGCTCATCGCCAGTATGTTGATTCAAATGGGCTGGTTTTTGACCAGCAGCTACTCCCCTTCAAACTGATGCAATTATATAGGTCTTTGGGGGTGAGCGATCGAATAGAGTGATTGTGAGGCTACCAGATTTGCATTGAGTTGAGCAGCAGAAGCAATGGATGAACGTCGTGAAGTCGTTGATGTAAATTTGTCAGGGGTAATGACTGCTGGTGATCTTCATGCTGAGTTGTCTCGCGCTCTAGAGTTTCCTAATTTTTATGGACACAACTGGGATGCCTTTTGGGATGCCATTACTGGGTTAGTCGAGATGCCCAAAAAACTCTGTTTTCACGGGTGGCAAGGGTTTGCTAAACGATTACCAAGTGAAGCTTACATGCTATGTCAATGCCTGGAGGAAATGGAGCAAGAGCATCCTGAATGGGCATCAGAAGTAGAGTTTGTCGTCTAAAAAACCGAAGTAAATTTAAGGTTTAAGTGCGTTGTCCTTACCGATTTTTTAAGCAGCGCGTTCTATTGGTAGGACGGGAACGATCGCTCTCATCAAAATTCCCAAAATCTTGCTGAGTTGAGGTAGATAGTATTCGATCGCATCAATGTGAACTGTTCTTTCGTGTAGAGTCATAAAACGCCAATTCGTTCCACTCGTAACGACTCCACAAATCACCGGAATTTTGTTGCCCGCTTTTTGATTGAATCGTTGAGCCGCAATCATCGAAGCCACACACTGCCCCAAGCCTGCTTTAATGTTTTCATTCTTGGCTTCTGTAATCAAAATGATAGGCGCACCAATGAAAAACTGTTCTTTTGAGCCACTGATGATAAAGTCGCAAAATCCAGCAAGCCCTTGTTCTGGCTCAACGTTAAACTCAGTTCCCGAAAACAAGCCGATTCGATTTCTTAGCTGTCGTCTAACTTCTAATAAAATCGGCGCAATCATCATTTCAGAACGAGCTTTTTCAGTATTGATTGCGGTGGCCAGCGGAATGTAGTCTTCTAGAATTTGCTTGAGCAGATCAGAAGGTTCTACGCTTTCAACTTCAGTGAAAAGATTTTGACCCTCTTCGAGTGTTAAATCAAAGTCTTGCTGAACTTTTGAGAGGGTGAAATCGCTGTATGCCATAGGTTAAAACCTCTAATACTTGCGCTCTTTGGGTTCAAATAGATTGACGGTGACGGGCAGATAGTCGATGTCGATCCCGGCGGACGAGAAGTAGGCAAGCGTATGCTTGAGAAAAGTTTCGTCGTTGCGGGTTGAGAAGTCTTCTCGAAAGTGAGAGCCTCGACTTTCTTGGCGGTTGAGCGCCGACGTGAGAATCATTTCACCCACAATTAAAAGACTTCGTAACTCCAACGCTTCTGTGATTTCAGTGTTCCAGAGTTTGCCTTTGTCGTCGAGCCTGATTTGAGTGTATTTTTGCTGAATTTCTCTGAGCTTGACCAGTCCCGCCTGCATCACTTCCGAAGTGCGAAACACGCCACAATGCTCGGTCATACAGTCTTGAAACGCTTGTCGAATCGCACCAATCCGGTATTCTCCAGGCTGATCGAGCAGCGTTTGAATTTGTGTTGCAGTTTCGGCCACATACTTCTCAGGATTCAAGTCTGGAAGCTTGCGATTTTGGACATATTGAGCGATCGCCGCTCCCGTTCTCCGCCCAAACACGACACATTCCAACAGTGAATTGCTGCCCAACCGATTGGCTCCATGCACCGACACACAAGCCGTCTCCCCCGCCGCAAAAAATCCCTCAACCAGATCGTGGCTGCTGGCTCTGACTCGTCCCTCGGTGTTGACGGGAATCCCCCCCATCGAGTAGTGAACTGTGGGACGAATGGGCATCGGTTGCGTCACGGCATCAATTCCGACCAGTCGGTGCGCCTCTTCCCAGCAAAACGGCACGCGGCTCATGATTTTCTCTCGTCCCATGTGGCGCAAGTCAAGATAGACAAACGTGCCGCCTTTGGTGCCGTCGAGATGAACGCCCCGACCTGCGCGAGTTTCGTAGGTGATGGCGCGAGAAGTAATGTCACGGGGAGCCAGCTCCATGCGCGAAGGCGCGTAATTGGCCATGAAGCGATCGCCCTCGCTATTAATCAAATAAGCCCCTTCTCCCCGCACCGCTTCCGAAATCAACACGCCCACAGGCAAGCCTGTCGGATGGAACTGCACAAACTCCATATCCTCCAGGGGCAAGCCAGCCATCGCCGTCATCGCCAACCCGTCCCCTGTGGAGGCATAGTCGTTAGAAGTCGTGTTGTAAACCCGCCCATAGCCACCCGTCGCAAACATCACCGCCTTAGCGCGAACGACTTCTAGCTGCCCGGTTTCGATGTGATACATCACCACACCTTTCGCCTGTCCCTCTTCTAAAATCAGGCGCGTCACATACCATTCTTCGTAGACTTTGACCCCATGCTTCATCAGGTTGCAGATTAGCTCATGCAAAATCGCGTGACCCGTTTTATCGGCCGCGTAGCAAGTCCGATTGTGAGAATGTCCGCCAAAGGCACGTTGAGCAATTCGCCCGTCAGGAAGGCGCGAAAACAAAACGCCCATGTGTTCTAAATCGATCACAACATCAGGGGCTTCTTGCGTGAGAATCGCGACGGCATCCTGATCCGCCAAATAGTCCGATCCCTTGACCGTATCGAAGGCGTGAGCTTCCCAGGTGTCAGTCGCATCGACATTTTTCAGGGTTGCGGCCATTCCGCCTTGAGCAGCGACGGAGTGCGATCGAATCGGGTGAGTTTTGGCCACCAGTCCGACACTCAAACTGGGATTGGTACGGGCGATTTCGAGGGCTGCACGTGACCCTGCAAGTCCGCCGCCAACAATGATGACATCGTGATCGAGCATGTTGAGAAGGGAGGAGGGAGAAGGGAGGAGGGAGGAGGGAGGAGGGAGGGACTTTAGACGTTGGACAGTAGACAAAGAGGAATTTTGAGTCTTTGGTCTCTGGTCTTTAGTCTCTTGATTAGTTGGCGATCGGCTTCCCGCTCACTTGGGTGGATTTGTTGGGGGCTTGAGCAACTTGCATCGCTTTAACTAACTGGGCCAGGGAGGTTTCTAGCTGAGTTCCGGCATCCATCGCTACCCAACCTTGAGTCGTCAATTGGCGAAACTCAAAGTGCAGGTGAGGGCCAGTCGAATTGCCCGTACTGCCGACTCGCCCGATCACCGTGCCTTGTTTGACGACTTCTCCAGGCTTGACAAAAATCTCTGATAAGTGGGCGTAGAGCGTTTGCTGGGTGTTTTGATTGTGACTCAGGGCAACGGCTAACCCGTATCCGCCCAAAAAGTCGGCCATCGCTACCTGACCTGCATAAGCTGCTAACACAGGAGTCCCCATTGGTGCGCCCAAGTCTGTTCCTGAGTGAAAGCGACTATCGCCTGTGATCGGGTGGACGCGCCAGCCAAACAGCGAAGTGATCGGAGCCGGGAGTGCGAGAGGAAAGATTAGCCGAATATTGTTGCCCAGACGACCGATCGGGCGAACCGTGCGATTGTAATAGTCTCGAACGGTGCTGTATTCCCGCCCAACTGGGGTCGTACTGCCCGGAGTCCAACCAATGCTGCTCGAAACGGTGACGGGTTCTGCTGGGATCGGAGCCAGATTGACGGGAGTAGATTGGTTGACCGCAGGTCGAGTCACGATCGTCACAGGCTCTTCTCGCTGTGTGGCACCCAGATTGTAGTTGGTGCGATCGATAAAGGTGTCTGGGACGGGAGCGGCTTCTTGGGAGGAGACAATTTCGGGGGCTGAGTATTCGGGGGCGGCGGGGGCAGGAATGATCACCGCAGGTTCGGGAGCCGAAATCACGGGATCAGGGGTCGCCGTATTGTCGGGCGCGATCGGCGTTTGGGCCAGGCTGACTCTTCCACTCAAAACGCCCAACCCCACCCACCAACTCATGCCGCAGAGCAAAAAGAATCGCTGTTTAGCCAGCTTGGGCGCGATCGAAGGAAAAATTTTGTGCTGAGTCATGGGGCAATCCTCGCGGACGATGAAGTGGACGGTTGACAAGTTTTCTGAGTGATGGCGGATGTCAGGGAGTCTGCTAATCAAAAATCATTGTGAATCTATTGTGAATCTCCCTCCAGCGGATGCTCTGTCTTATTGTGCCTTGCTCGATCGCGTTCGTGTAGAAATCAGAAGCGTTGACAAAGATTTGCCGACAAAAACCTACTGTCTTGAAATGTTGCTCACGGCTCGTTGGAGTTGAGCGAGCGATCGGTTGTAGCCCAAAATCGCACTCACCAAACTGCCCTCAGCCCGCGTGAGATCGGTTTCTGCGTTGATCACTTCTGTCTGGGTGCCGACCCCCGCTTGAAAGCGTAATCGAGCTAACCGTAGTGATTCTCTGGCTTCATTAAGAGCCGTGCCCGCCGTGGTGATGTTAATCCGATTGGACTGCAACGTAGAAAAGGCCTGCTCAACCTGGAAGCGAACCGTGTTGCGGTTTTGAGCAAACCGAGCCTCGGCAATCTCTTTGTTTTTTTCCTGCTGTCTGGCACGAGCGACGGCGGCTCCTCCATCGTAGAGACTCCAGCGGGCCTGGAGACCAATACTGTAGCCATCGGCGGCTCTGACGGGCTGCTCAAAAATATCCAAAAGATTATATTGAGCCGACACGCTGACGGTGGGCCCTAACGCAGAAAGGGCGGCTTTGCGCTGCTGTTCGCTGACTTCTCGTTGGACAAGCTGCTGCTCTAATTCGGCTCGATTTTTGTACGCCAGAACGATGCTATCTTCGATCGACAGCGGCCAGGTTCCCGCGGTGGTTACCGGATCAGCCGCAGACAGATTCACCGATTCGGCAATGCTGATTCGTTGAGCGAGTTGGCGACGACGAACGGCTTGAGTGGCGATCGAGTTGGTCAATTGTTGTTGAGCGTTGGCTAATTGAACCCGCGATCGCAGCACATCAAATCGAGTGCCCAGTCCGGCTCGTTCTTGGGCTTGAGTATCGCGCAAACTAATCTCAGCGTTTCGCACGGCGGCGGCATTAATCCGCACTTGCTCGTCTGCGTCTTGCAGGTCGTAATAGTCGTTGGAGACATTGAGCCGCAGATCTTCCCGCACTCGCTCGACTTCTAGCTCATTGACCCGTACCTGACGCTCGGCTGCCCGATTTCGAGCGGGTCGCAGCCCAGAGGTGTAGATATCGTAGCTAAGTTGTAGGCTGCCATTGAGCGTCGTGTTGACCGGATCGCTGTCGTCTTCCTGAAAGAAGGGATTGTTTCGCTGCTGAAAGGCCTGAGCCTTACGATTAAGCTCTGAACCCGCACTTTGAGCGCGAGTCAAGTCTGCCTGTATGGCCAGCGTGGGTGAATTGGCTGCTTGGGCTTCTCGGAGCGCTGACTGAGTACTTTCTAGCTGCAATCGCGCCACTTGCAGGTCACGGTTATTGCGTTCTGATAGCTCGATCGCTTGGGCCAGCGTAATCGGCTGCGTTCCCTGAAGTCGGACTTCTTCGGGGCGGGTAGGAAACTGGAGCGGATTGGGCGAAGGGTTCAAATAGTCGGGGGCAGGCTCGATTCGTCCGGGGGTAGGAGCCGAAGGGCGAGGGTTCTCACTTGGGGCGGGGGTCGGTGTGGGCGTTGGGGTAGTATTCGAT